>NZ_JAHHPN010000725.1:0-45565 GCF_024606325.1 Endozoicomonas sp. ONNA1 | reverse complement strand
CTCAATTTCTTGCAATCCTCGCTACGGACGCTTAAGTCCGACAGGCTGCTAGTCAATCTTCTTGCTAATCATTCTTCTTGTAAGTGGTCTGCAGCATGACCCGGGCATCTGTCGAGCCACCTGTTGCCAGTACGGTAATTCGATAAAACCGGGCCCAGTCACTAAAACTGGCCGGGTCGGGAATAGGGCCATCACTTTCCTTGGGTAGATAGCACCGGAACTCAACAATGTACTTGGCCTGAGCAGAAACTCCCTCCAGATTGATGACAGTTGTCCGATGCTTTGAAGACGTGGACCAGACAGACTCATCTTCCCATGGTCTGTCAGTGCTATTTTCGCAAGTTCCAACCTCGGTACTCTGGGTGCCATTGAAACAAAGCCCATTAATGCAGTCCGCATTAAAACTGGAAAGCGAAAGAATAGTATTGGCAACGTAATTTTCAGCTTCAAGCACGCCTACTTCGGCAGAGTGAAAGGCCAACTGTTCATTTCGGAAGTTACCGGTCATTTTCTCTTCCAGACTGGCCACCCTGATCGAAGTAATACCTGCTACTGTAATAATCAATAGCAGCACCAGACTAACCAGTAAAACACTACCCTGCTGGGACTCTATCGGACTCTTCATTGAGCGATCCTCACTGCGGAATTCGATTCCGCAACTCCATGGTGAACACAAAAGATCGGCGTAAAAAATTATCTGTGGGGGTTATTCGGTTTCCGGCAAAAAAATAGGACTGAGGTGTGTCCGTTACTTCCTGAAAACTTCTAACCAGTAATTCCATCCGGACACTGGTGACATTTTGCCAATCCAGACTGAATAACCCTATGTCTGAAGCCGTCCTGTACTGATTTGCAATGCCATCGGCGTCAGTGTCATAGCCATAACGCAGACTTAAGTCTTCTACACCTTCTAGAAGGGCTTCAGCTGAATTAATTGCGCCAGAGGCTGTTTCACCGGCAAACCTGCGATAGAGATTCGGAACACCATTGCTGTCCCTGAGGTAGTAAACGACAGACGACAGGGGAAAAACCTCTGAGCCGGTATGACTCTCGTCCCTGGCATCCGCAGCAGATGTCAGACAGTTATAGTTGCCACCCAACTGGCTGGTGCAGTTATACAAGTTGCCACTGGAAGCTGATTCGTGAGAGACCGTTGAGCCGGTGGTATTGGCTCCGGCGCTGAAAACAGAAACTCCCTGGCAGTCAGAGCGAACCGCAACCAGAAGATCCCCCTGATTAAAACTATGAGGTTCCGAAAGCGTCATTCTGGCTGTGCCGGTATTATGGCTGACAACATTCAGCCCGCTTTCCAGGTCAATCCTGTGTATGACAACACTCTCTGAAATAGCATTGCTATCGACTCTGGAATGATTAGCCACAGGAACACCCAGAATGCCCTTATCAAAGTGCGCCATCCAGGTGCGGTTATCCGTGTTGGTATATACTGCATTGGCAAGATCCGCACTGTGAGGACACCCTGTAGAACCAGCCATGCGAATATCCCTTGCGATCAGATCAATAGCAAAGCGGGCATTTTCCTGAATACGGGAGAGTTCATCCTGCAGCATGTAAGTACGATTGGCGGTCAAAAAAAGGTGTCCAATACCTGCGATAAGAAAAAGCCCCAGCAGCAGAGCGACCATCATCTCCACCAGCGATAACCCTGCCTGTCTTACCCTCTCTCCATTCATAATGCACTCCTCAACACCACTTCCCGTAAGGCTTGGGCACCACGGGAATCATTGAATTTCAGAGTGATGACATAAACACGACCTGAGGAAGTATCTTCCATGGCAATAGAGCCTGTGGCGTCTGGCAACTGACAGGCCATCTGGAATTTCCATTGCTGAACATCATAGGTAGCTAACTGAGACTCAGTGCAGGCTGAAGATTCACAACTATTAATAAAATCCTGAGTAGTACAACCAGCAGCAACATGCTCTAATTCCGTGGTAATGTAATCACTACCTGTGGCCGCGACTGTTTTATTGGCACGAATACGATCCATCATATCGTTAACAATAATGACAGCCTGGGAGCGGAGATAAGCCAACTGATTATGCTGAAGGCTTTTGGTTTGCAGGCCAGCCATGCCCAACACACCGACGGATATCACCAGCAGAGCCACCATAACCTCAATCAGGCTAACCCCATTTTGACGCAGTCGGTTGAGCAGGTTGCGTGTACTTCCTTTCATACGCACCTCAGTAGATTTCTCAGTCTAATCAGTTGCACGTTCCCGACTCTGACACCCTTGCTCTCCCGGTGAGACTCAGGACTATCTGCCTGACTTCAAAGCCACTCGAATTGGCTTCACAGAGAGTAAAAGTGCCTGCTTGTCGGGCTTGCCCATGATGGTTAAAACCCAGCGTATTGCCGTTATTCCACTGCATGGAAACCAGATTATCCGTTTTTTCAAAGACCCTGATTAACTGATCTCCCGAATCCAGAGCACCATCAGCATCTTCATCTTCAAACACCAGCCACCCTGTGCTCCAGTTCGTCAGTGAGTTATCACACCCTGACCCATTACTGGACTTGCAAATCGAAACAGGACTTCGTCGTTTAATAGCCTCACTTCGGGCCAGCAACATACTGCCGAACAGTGTCTGGGTATGTGCTGCGACACGACGATCTGCCAGCAAGTCTTTCAAAGAGGGAGCTGCAATAGCGATAAGAACTGCAAAAACAGACAGTGTTACCAGCATTTCAGGGAGCGTCATCCCTGCTTTGCTTATCCGCTTTTGAACCAGTCTGAACACCATAATCAGTTCTCTGCATCGCCACTTCAGGAAGAAGGTTTTTCATCGTTTTACTGCACTCTAGTTGTTCTTGATATCGAACCGTAGAAGTACCACTTAAGGGCCGGATAGTAAGACCACTTCAACCGACCAATGGCAAACACCACTTTATTTACCAGAATAAAAACCTGCGACACACAAGAAAAATACAATATTTATCGCAGCTCGTCCGGGCTAAATGCCGATTATCGATATCCACTGCCAACTGAAAAAACATTGTGATCAACTCTGGCATGCAACGTTGCAGTCCACGCTTTGCAACGTGCGAAAAGAAAAAAATAAATATAATAAGAATTACTTTCTAATGGATGTTCAGATTTCAACAACCGACTCAGGCTTTACCCTGATAGAGCTAATGGTGACAGTAGCCATCATCGCTATCGTCGCCAGTATTGCGATACCCAGCTATCAGAGCAGTATTCAAAACAGCCGAATTACCTCTAACTCCAACTCTGTACTTGCGGCTCTTCAATACGCCAGAAGCGAAGCTGCCTCCCGAAATATTCCTGTACAGGTCTGCGGATCCACCGATCAGACAAACTGTGACAACGCTGACTGGTCTGCCGGTTATATCATTCTCGAGACCAATACCAACACTGTGCTGAAAGTGTTTGAAGGCGTTACAGGAAATGTCATCACAGGAGGCGCAATCGTTGCATTTAATGACGAGGGTCATTCAACTAACAATACTCTCTCGGTTTGTGATTCACGCGGTAATAACTACGCAAATAGTATAACGATCAATGGTTCAGGACAGGTAAGGATTGGAGGGACTCCGTCGTGTTGAAGAAAGAAAAGGGCTTCACCATGATCGAAATAATGGTGGCAGTATTAGTTTTGGCCATCGGCCTTCTTGGCGTGGCAGGGTTACAGATACTGAGCATGCAATCTTCCAATGGAGCTTTAAATCGCAGCCAGGCCACGATGCTTGCTTATGACCTTGCCGAGCGGATGAGACGTAATCCTGGCACAGCTCTCAGTGACGGCTATTCAGACATTTCTATTGAAGCTGATGGTTCACAAAAGGCGGCTCCAAGCTCTCCAAATTGTATTTCTACCGGTTGTACCAATGCCCAGCTCGCAACACAGGATATCAGGGAGTGGCTTAACAATATCACCGATGTTCAAGGTATAGGGCTGAGCGGAAATGATTGGCAATCTGCTCTACCGGGAAGCACTGCCAGTCTGGTACGAAACGCTAATGAATTTACTCTGACTATTAACTGGACGGAAGCAGGTACTGATAATGGCAACAAGCAAGAGTTAAACAAGAGTTATGAGATGAGGTTTACATTATGACAACTATTCAGATGCCTCATCAGCAAACAGGTTTGGCTTTAGTAGAGTTAATCATTGCCTTAGCGTTAAGTGCAGTTCTGATGCTCGGCGTTACCAGAATGTTCGCAGACAGCGTTTCCAACAGTTCATCGGAAACGGCCCTTGCCCAGGTTCAAGATAGTGCTCGCATTGCCATGGAAGTCATCAAGAAAGACGTACGGATGGCCGGCTTTCAAGGCAATGCTCCAAGTTCCGTTGTACCAGAAGCCAATTCTCTGGTTGACCTTTCACAGCAGGCTGTGAGTATTGTTGCAGACACTACTGATGCTACAAACAGTGACACCCTTAGAGTACAGAGAGCTTTCGAAACCAGTAAATCAATGGACTTGAGCGATAGCAACGCAGGAAATGGAGTTGTAAGAGTTGTCAACTTTTATGACACTGCCAACGGCAACCAGTTACAGTTTGACCGGGCAATCTGTTATGACTCAGACGATATATTCTTGATCACTGATGGGCAAAAAGTTGCCACCTTTAAGCCCCAACAAGCTGCAGCATGCATCACAACCAATCCTGAAACCTCTAGTAATGAAAGAGTCACTCCAATCGGGGAGAACGACAACGGTATTAACTTATCAGTCTTTGCTATTCCTGATGATTGCTCGACAGCAACACTTGAATTTTGTCCTATTTTGTATCAACTGGGTTCTGCAAATGGAAGCACATATACAGTTCAAGACCGATTGGACTCAAGCAATAACCCATTAACAGCCACTGACGGAAATACTATTCCCGCTCTGTTCGTGAACGGGGATGAGATGGTAGAAGGGGTAGAGAACCTGCAGTTTCTCCTGGGCATTACGGATTCATCAGGAAACACTAAATATGCCGAAAGCTGTTCAGCAGCAGAGATTTCTTCTGGTGATTGTAATATTACTCATATAAAACTCAGTATGGTGGTCTCTTCAAGTTTCCCCGTCAGCTCACAGCAAAACAATCAGTCTTACCCCATCTTAAATATGCAGGCTGCCCAAAGTACATTTCAGCCCAATGACCGCAGGTTGAGAAGAGTATTTACTAGCACCATTCAGCTGAGAAATAGAGGCTAAACATGAATAAGACTAAACAAGATGGTGCGATCTTATTCGTCTCATTGATTATACTACTGCTGATTACCATCGTTGCTATAGGGAGTAGTCGCCTCTCAACAAACGGCCAGAGAATTTCATTTAACTATCAGCTGAAGAACTCAACCTTTCAGACTGCAGACAGCTCTTTGATTGAAGCTCAAGTCATGTTATCTGATAGCCCAATAGCATCAGAGCAAGCTAATGATTCTGGTGGATTTAGTTTAAGTTCAACGACAACCAATTCAGTTACTGGTCTGCAGATTCAGTCCAACACAAATACTGTTCGGACAGGTATTCTGGGGGGTAACTCCTTAAGTGCTGATGGTTCTGCACCAAAGGTTTACGTCTATACCACTGAAGCCACATCAGAACTTACCGCTCTGAATATCAGCACAGTGCTGGAAGAAGGCTTTATAAAGCCTGACGTCGTCTCAAACTAACAGGATGATAATAATGTTGTTTCGAAAAGGGCTAACAACGTTAGTCACCTCTTTATTATTAACAACCAGTACTCTGTCCTCTGCAGACGACACTGACATTTTTCTGAGTAATCCTAATTACGACAGCAGCATTAAGCCAAACGTCCTTTTTATACTGGATAACTCTGGCTCCATGGACTGGTCTCTAACTTATAATGATGATGCTGGCTATGGTGAGGACTCTCGTCTGGACGTGATGAAAGTTGCATTTTCTGACATTATGAGCAATGCATCTGATATCAATGCTGGCTTAATGAAACTTCATTCCAGATCCGGGGAGTCCAGCAGACTGACATTTCCCGTAAAAGATATCGACTCTCTCTATGGTTCAAATATTATTCTGGCTGGGACACCTGAAATTCTTGAGTCTTCTGATGATGCTGTGGAAGAGTCAACCAGTGGTAATGTCAACATAAGTTCACAGGAGCTAACTTTAGGCAGGTTTACCACACAAGCCATAAACAGTCATGAGAAAACCACTGAAATAGAAAATTACTATGATAATCCTGAGGGTTATGCGTCCGATAATTCAATGTTTTTCAGCTCCTTAGCCTACTCCTTCAGGGAGAATCAACTGAATGGTCTTTACTTTAGAAATTTAAATATACCTTCCAATGCGACCATAGAAGAAGCACATATAATTTTTAGAGGTTATGAAACGAGCCAGGAACCTCTCGAGATAAAAATAAATGCTCAGCTCTCAAAGAATCCAGAAGAGTTTTCCAGTTCACAGACTACTTTCGGTATTAGAACAAAAACATCTGAACACACACTATGGAGGCCAGGAGAATGGATTAGTGGAAACAATTATGAATCCGAAGATATTAAAGATGTGATTCAATCAATCCTTGATGAAAGCTCACTAAACTGGACTGCAAACGAAAAACTCAACAACCTCGCACTATTCTTAGAGGTTATTGATGGCCAGCCCGTTGATAGACACCTTGTAAAACTGCAGAATGGTAGCAGCTCCCCGAACGCTCCCAAGCTTTATATAAAATACTCTGCCCCTTCCAGAAATATCGATAATTTAACAGGCTTGCGCTTTCAATCCGTTGGTATTCCCAGCGGCTCTATAATTGATAGTGCAAAGATTGAGTTTACGTCGACAGAAAATCGCTCTGACAGTATTTCTCTGGATGTTTATGCCGGTAAGCCTACAGGCAGTAACAATACTCCATTTGCACAAAGTAATCAGAACCTCAGTAACAGAGGAAAATTTGGTCCAGTAGCCTGGACTCCTGGCCAATGGACTCAGGGAACTTCAGAAAACCCCAGTGTCTATGATGTGGATGTCAAATCATTACTCCAACAGGTAGTGAACGATAGCAACTGGTGCGGGAACGACAGCAGTACGTTCTATTTCCAAAGAAGCTCAGGTGATGGCAACCGAATGGCTCACAGCATTGATGGTAACGGCTCCAAAAAACCTCGACTTGTTGTCGAGTATACCCCCCCTGCAGATGGCAGTGGTTGTTTAACTGCAACACTTAATACTCGTATTAACGGTTCTGATCAGGATGCCTATGAGTGGCATTATGATGGAAACATGTACGTCCAATACAATGATATACGACTTGGTGGGAATCAGAGTACATACTCAAGCGGCGGACTGCATTACCCAAACCTTCCTCTGAAAAAAAATGCCACCATTCTTGAAGCTTATCTGGAACTGACTTCCGATGCTGACAGCTATGGCAACATGAACATCAGAATTCAAGCCGAAGACAAAGATACTTCTTCTGCGTTTACCAGTGGCTACAGAAATATAACGAAAAGAAACAGCCTAACTTCAGCATACGTTGACTGGGGTATAAACCAAAGCTGGAGTAAAGGGACAACCTACCGTTCACCTGATATCAAGAATATTATCAATGAAGTCATCAACCGAAATGGTTGGCGAGCAGGCAACAACCTGACTTTCATATTCAAAGCGACTGGAGGTGAACGCTATGTCAGGAGTTTTGATAGAAGCCCTTCCTATTCACCTAGACTGATTGTCAGAGTTGCCAGTGGAGGAATCGATAGTAGTGCAGGATACCGGGTAAAAGATCATCTGGTCTCCCTGGTTCAGAACATGTCAGCAGGTGGAGGAACTCCTATTGTTCCGAGTATGTATGACTCCGCCAAATATTATACAAGCAGCTTCGCAGGAAAGAGTTCCCCTATTATAAACGCCTGTCAGACTAACCACCTGGTATTACTTACAGATGGGCAAGCGAATAGTAATACCGACGCAGCAAAGAATGGTATTGCCAGTTTGACAGGACAGAGCTGCACAGCTGACGCCAGCAATGATGGTGAAAAGTGTGGCAGGACACTGGCAGACTGGATGGCAACCAATGACCTCAGCAGCTCTATTGAATCTGATAACGTAGTCACGACCCATACAATAGCCTTTGCAACTCAAACAGATCAGAATGCAAAAAAATTCATGGAAGATTTAGCGGCGGAAGGTAAGGGTAGCTATTTTGTTGCTTCTGATGCGAAGGAGCTGGCGGATGCTTTTAACGACATTGTCAACAGTATTCTTGATAACGAAAGTACATTTGCAGCACCTGGTGTAGCCGCAAATTCATTTAACCGTTCCGGACACCTCAACAAATTATATTATTCTATATTCAAACCTTCAGAGACCGATCGCTGGCAGGGCAACCTGAAAAAGTATCAATTGCTGGGAGATCCTGCTGAAATATATGATAACAGCTCAACGCCTAAGCCCGCCGTAGATACCTCTACAGGTTTTTTCAAAGAAGATGCGTTTAGTTTCTGGAGCACAAGTATTGACGGCGGTAAAGTCGAAAAGGGTGGTGTAAATGATATCCTCTCGGTTTCATCCTCCAATAGTAGTCATCGAAAAGTTTATACCTTTCTTGGTAGTAGTCCTGCAGGTGTAAATAGTGGCGCTCAAATCTTAACCAGCACTAATGCAGTCGTAGATACAAATAATTCGCTATCACCGACTCTGTTCGGACTAAGCGATAGTCAAACGACCGAAAGAGATGAGCTTATTAACTGGATCAGGGATCGTTCCAAAGGTATCGGAGACCCACTTCACTCCACACCTGCGTTGGTCAATTATAAATGTAAAAACTACTCTGCAAGTGCTCCTTTCAGCTGTGCAGAAAACCAGCTTGACCTCACCCTCTTCCTCGGTACAAATGATGGCATGTTCCACGCTGTTAATGCGCAGACAGGTGAAGAACTGTTTGCCTATATGCCAAAGGAATTACTTCCCAATGTCAGGCACTTAAATACCAATGGTTCTACTAATAGAACACCGGGTCATGGACGCCCTTACGGATTAGATGGTCATCTGGTTCTTTGGGCAAATGATGTGAATAAGAATGGCGTCATATATGGTGGAGCAGATACTGCAGATAAAGACAACGATGGTAACACTACAGAGGAGTTGAGTAAGACAACTCCAAATGATGGAGAGTTTGTTTACGCCTACGTAGGCATGAGAAGGGGAGGGAGAAATTACTATGCCTTGAATGTGACTGATACCGGCAATCCAAAAATGCTTTGGTACATTAATGGCGGTGTGGCCCCCTTCCAGCAATTAGGGCAATCCTGGTCAAGACCGGTTCGAACCAAGCTCAAAATTGGTGCTGATAGCAAGGACGTACTGATTTTCTCCGGGGGTTATGATGTCAACCAGGATTCTCAGGCTCTGTATTCACAAGACAGCATGGGAAATGCAATTTATATTGTCGATGCAAAAACCGGAGCTTTGATCTGGTCTGCCAGTCATTCAAGTGGACATACTCTCACCTTGAACAAAATGAAGTACAGTATTCCAGGTGGAGTGACGGTAGCGGATATCGATGGTGATGGATATGGCGACCAGCTCTTCTTTGCTGATACTGGAGGGCAAGTCTGGAGACTTTATATTAACAACTGCACAGCAGATTCAAATGGAAGTGTCAGTAACTGTGCCGTCCAAAGTCTCAGTGACAAACAACATCTCATATGGGCTGCAGATGATGATGGAGGCGGCTTCTCAGACAGTGATGATGGCGTCATTGCATACATCGGCTATTCGAATGATATGACAGCGACTCAGAAGAAGATAAATGCAAGAAAATTCTTCACTCGCCCAGACATCTCTGACCTGGCTCTGAACGGTAAAAGGCAACTTGCAATCAGCATTGGCTCAGGATTGCGTCCAGATCCTCTGGGTCTACTCAATAGTGATGTTCAAGATAGATTTTACATGCTGGTTTCACCAAAACTGGCAAACCCCACCGTCGATACTGCCAACAGAAGTAGCAAGGCTGTACCTCCTCACACGACAATCAAGCACAATGTCGGTACTCTTGCCAATTTCACTCCAGACAGCAATGGCAATGCCAGCACTGCGGAAATAGCCAAGTTCGGGGCAACCAATAACTACGGCTGGTTTATGAACATGAGAAATGACGAGAAGGTCATGAGTGATCCCGCGATCTACTCTTCTCAGATTTATTTCAATACTTACATACCCTCTGCACAAGCATCTAACACCTGCTCAGCTGTTGCAGGAGAAGCCTGGAGCTGGCAAGTAAACCTGACTGGTAAACTGGTTGAAAGAGACGAAATTGAAACTAATGGCATTGTGGGCAACTCAGTCTTTGTCAGACTTGCTTCAAACGCTGATGGCAGCGGGACAAAAGAGGATTACATTATCAGGGGACTTGATCCTGAAAAACTGAATTCAGGAAGCCCGGAAGGTAACACTTACTGGATACAAAAGAAATAATAAAGGGGAGTAACAGTGAAGAGGAATATTAAGGGTTTTACTCTGATAGAAATGATGATTGTTGTCGCAATCATTGGCATTCTGGCAACTATAGCAGTGCCAAGTTACAACCAGCATGTCACTACTTCTGCTATGAGGGATGCTGAGTCATCTCTGATTGGACTAGCTGGAGCAATGGAGAGACATAGAGCTCAAAGAGGCTCTTACCTGGGCGCTTCCGTTGGAGGTGGAGATGACAACAATGGTGCTCCCAGCATTTTTGTTACCCAGAGCCCAGAGAGTGGTAATGCCAACTTCAATCTGGCCATTGCAGTACCTGCGAATGGCAGAACCTATACGCTGACGGCAACGGCCACAGGAAGCTCCGGCATAACCGCCAATGCCACTATTACATTAGACTCTGTAGGGACTCGTGGTGGCACGGCTGCGGGAGCCTGGAACTAGCCACAAGAAAAAAAGCCCTCAGCAAAATTGGGGGCTTCCTGCAAAAACCAATCACCCCACAAAAATCTCAGCCATCAAAACATGACTCTGCCCCGGCTCCAGCTCTACGGGAACCTGAGGCAAGGTTACCGTTTCCACACAAACCATAGACTTGTAATCAAAAGTAGGCACGTCGTGCATTTTTTCTGCCCGAACAGGCCCCGGGTTCCAGACAACTGTGCCGTTGCTACCGGATTTTTTGATAGTGATTTTTCTTCCAATACCGGGATCATGCAGGATGCAGGTTTCGTTGTCATCAATATAGGTTCTGTCAACCTCACCCTCGATGATCACTTCGCCTTCCTGAATAAAAGCTCTGCTCTCGTCGGTCTCATCCAGGTAACGTTTCCCATCCAGTCCTTCAATCCAGATCAGATCCGTATTTGAAACACTAAAATAAGTATGCAACGCCTGACTTATTTGAACCTTCCTGGAGCCATTGTTTCTGGAGGTCAGACTGATTCTCAGTGTTTCTCCAACAATAATATCTATACCCAGGCCTGCTTTCCCATCCCATTCTTGAACACCGTCGATGGGCAAAGACAACACGACTCTGGTCTTGTCATTGTCCAGCGTTTCACTCAACTCATATTGCCAAAGTTTTGTACGGGCAAAACCATGATTGGGGCCTCCTTCCTTTCTGGAACCAAACCATGGCCAGCAAACGGGCACACCACCACGAATCGCTTTTCCCTCAGTCATATCTGCCAGTGGGCTCATCCAGAGGACTTTCTCCTGACCTTTTGGCTGATAACTCAAAACCTGTCCCCCTTGCAATGAAATCATGGCGTTGGCAAAAGGGTTGTCGATTTCAAGAACAGGCACAGAGCCCACCATTCTGGGTTTGATGGCAGAATTCGTTTGAAAAGTCATAGCGATACTTCCTGAGTTGAGAGATCAGAATAACAGACTCACCTTACAGTGAAATGATCAAATACCTCCTCTGCACGTCTACTTGCACCTATTATGAAAAAGGGAAGCTCAAGCCTCCCTTTTCGCTAATGTTAGAAACTTAAACCCACCCACAACCAGAATTTATCAGTATCGACCTTGCCAGCAGCCTCATCGCCGGCAGTGTAGGTCGCATACTTCACACCTGCGTTATAGTGTTTCCCAAACTTTTTGCTGTAAACCAGGTCGATCTCTTTACCCAGATCTTCAACAGTGGCGGTCTCTTCGTCAGCAGTAAAGTCGTGATAGGTAACCGACCACTTACCACCAAAGAGCTTGCCACCCACCGAAGCATAAAGATCTTTAAGACCCTCAGCAGGAGTGCTCAGGAACTGGTCCGTCCAGCCATTGAACTTATGAGCGGTAGCCAGTGGTGTCGAGAAGCCATAATTACCATCATCAGAGCCCAGCACTTCATAACCCACTTTGGTGGTAATACCGAATATCGCTACTCCACCTTCGACAAAGTAGAAATTGGCATCGTATTTATTTGAGCCTGATTCGCTCTCCTGAGTGGCATACTCTCCGGTGTAGAGGAGTTTCAGGTCACTGACATCTGCCGAACCTGAGAGTCGCACGCCGTAGGTATCCAGACTGTTGTCGGTATCATCATCCAACTCAAGTAAGTACGCGTAACCGGTCAGTTTGCCTAAGGGTGTGGCATAAGAAGCATTGAGCAAATGATCCTTGGATCTCAGATCCTTTTCTTCTGCAAAAATCCGGTTGCGTTTGTTGATGTAAGCGTACTTCAGTGACAATCCTTCAACAGGCATATAATCAGCGCTAAGGGCATTAAAGGTTTGTCGATCCTGTCGCCAGCCCACATGCCCTACAAAACGTTGATTGTCGTAAGCGATGACCTGTCTGCCGAGCTTTGCAGTCAACCCTTCCATTTTATATTGAATAAACGCCTGATCGACTTCCGTAACTCCCGGGTCAGCAATCACAGAATAGTCAGTACCATTGCCAACCGTATCATTGTAATCATCAATACCCGCTATGGACCTCGAGTCTTCAAATTCCAAAAGGCCAGAAAAGCCATAATAATCACCTGTCTTGTATCCCAATCGAGACCGAAGCGTCAGTGCTTTAGCATCTTTCTTGGTATTGTCTTGATCAACCGTCTCGTATCTGAGCCTGAAGTCACCAAACGCCTCCCCGCCGGTAAGCGCTTCTATAAATTCATCGGCCTGTACCTGAGTCGTTGAGACAGCCGCTGCCCCCGCAATAGCTGCTGCCAGTAGTGTTACCTTTGTGTGTTTCAAGGACTTAAACTCCGTTTTTTTGTTGTGAATAATCTTTTATCACCGGGGCGACAAAAATTATTTCTCTCGCTCATTGCTGATTTATTGTTGTTATTGTTGATTGAGCTGCGTTTTTATCCTTTCGGATACTACGCAGCCTGAAAGCTTTTCTTACTGCCGGAAGCTTCTTTTTTCTTTTTATGCTTGCTAATGTTTTCCACCTTGCGTTGTTTCTCATAGAGGAACTTCAATACTTCTGAGCGCAGGCGGGTGTACTCAAGGTCTTCTGCGAGAGCCAAGCGATCTCTGGGACGTTCCAGATTGATGTCAAGAATTTCACCAATAGTGGCTTCTGGCCCATTGGTCATCATGACGATACGATCTGACAGCAACACGGCTTCATCCACATCATGGGTAATCATAATGACGGTATTGTTCAGCTCCTGCTGGATCTCCATCAAAGAGTCCTGCATGTGAGCCCGGGTCAGGGCATCGAGGGCACCGAAGGGTTCATCCATCAGCAAAATTTCCGGCTGCATGGAGAGAGCCCTGGCAATGCCGACACGCTGCTTCATCCCTCCGGAAATTTCTTCAGGTCGCTTGTGCATGGCATGCTCCATATGCACCAGCTCGAGGTTATGCTCTATCCATTCTTTGGTTTCAGACTTGCTTTTTGAGCGTCCAAACACCTGCTTAACCGCCAGCTCAACATTCTGATAGGCTGTCAGCCAGGGCAACAAAGAATGATTCTGGAACACGACGGCTCTTTCCGGCCCCGGTTCCCTGACTTCTTTACCGTTAAGGACTACGCCTCCGGTAGTGGCCTGGTATAGCCCGGCAACAATGTTCAGTACTGTTGACTTACCACAACCCGAATGGCCAATCAGCGAAACAAATTCTCCTTTGCTGATCTTCAGGTCCACTCCTTTCAGTGCCGTGAATGGACCTTTTGGCGTATCAAACACCATGTCGATATGGCTGATATCCAATAAAGTGCTGGCTGCTTTTTGAGCGTTCATGTCTGTTTCACCTCCGTGTTGAATTAACTGGCTGTGCCGGCCTTGTCCCAGGAGACAAAACGCTGCAGCTGAAGCATGGTGCGATCCAACAGAAAACCGATAAACCCGATGACGATAACCGCCACCATAATCCGGGCCAGAGAGTTTGAGCTGCCATTTTGGAACTCATCCCAGACGAACTTTCCAAGACCGGGGTTCTGAGCCAGCATTTCTGCAGCGATCAGAACCATCCAGGCAACGCCTAACGACAATCTCATACCAGTGAAAATCATCGGTATGGAAGCGGGCAGAACAATTTTCTGAACATGCTTCAGGGCTGGCAGTCTCAGCACACGGCTGACATTCACCAGATCCTTCTCAATAGAAGAAACGCCCACTGAAGTGTTGATTACCATGGGCCACAGACAACAGAGCGTGACGGTAATCATGGAATTTAAAAAGGACTTGGCTACCAAAGGGTCAGGACTGATATAAACAGCACTGACGACCATGGTCACCAAAGGTAGCCAAGCCAGAGGAGAAACCGGTTTAAAAATCTGAATAACAGGATTCACTGCCGCATTCAGGGTTTTATTCAGTCCTATGGCAATCCCCAGGGGTATGGCGATGACTGCTGCCAGGACAAATCCACTCAGCACAGTGATAAGGCTGGTGAAGATCTGGTCTGGAAACGTTTCTTTACCGGTGTAGGCACGGATTTTGGGTACGTAATCCGGATCCTTCGCCAGTCTGGCTTCAATACGCTTCTCTTGTCGCTCATAGAAGGCCTGCTCTTTCACTCGTTCAGCGCTATGCTCTTCATAAAGCGACCCCATTTGCTCCCAGACTGCCGACGGTCCGGGAAATTTGCCCAGTGATGTATCAATCTTGCTGGCGGCTCCTGCCCAGATCATCAGAAAGACCAGGATGCCGGCAAAAGGAATCAGCAGGGTTCTAAAGGTTTTTGTTATTGTTGTTTTAAGACTTTCGGAAATAATTGGCTTATTGATGTTGTTATTGGCCAACGCAGTTTCAGTTGTCATGTTTGTTCTCTCCCCCAAACAGCCTTGAGCGGACAATTCAGTCCGAGCTTGCATGGATCAACCCTCAGGCTGATCCATTCAAGACGAAATCAGATCTTGTCGCCCTGCTTCAGACCAATACTGAACTTGTTGATGTACTCATTAGGTTTCTTGCCGTTGTAGACGATACCGTCAATGAAGTGAGTCTGTGGATTTCTGAACCCGTCTTCTTCAGCAAAGTTCGGGAAGTCGCTGACCTTAGCCAGTTTGTCTTTAATCAGGGACCTGGCAGCTGCTTCGTAGATGTCTGGACGATAAACTTTCTTGGCAATGTCGACGTACCAGGCATCGGGTTTATCTTCAGGAATCTGTCCCCAACGACGCATCTGAGTCAGATACCAGATCGCATCAGAGTAGTAAGGATAAGTCGCGTTGTAACGGAAGAAGACGTTGAAATCCGGTACTTCACGTTTGTCGCCTTTCTCATATTCGAAAGTCCCGGTCATGCTGTTGGCAATAACATCGTAATCAGCACCGACATAATTGGACTGGGAAAGTATCTTCACGGCTTCAGGACGGTTGGCGTTGTTGTTTTCATCCAGCCATTTGGCAGCACGGATCAATGCACGGGTCAGACGAATCGTGGTGTTGGGATATTTCTCGGCAAAGGCTTTGGTAATACCGAACACTTTCTCAGGATTGTCTTTCCAGATCTCATAATCCGTAACAACAGGAACACCGATATTTTTGAACACAGCCTGCTGGTTCCAGGGCTCACCTACACAGTAACCATAGATAGTGCCTGCTTCCATAGTGGCTGGCATCTGGGGTGGTGGAGTCACAGAGAGCAGTGCGTCAGCATTAATCTGACCCGAAGTATCTCCCTTGTGCGGAGCATAATATCCAGGGTGAATGCCACCTGCTGCCAACCAGTACCTTAATTCATAGTTGTGTGTAGATACCGGGAAGACCATGCCCATGTTGAATGGCTTGCCGTCGTCTTTGTACTTTTCCACAACCGGCTTCAGAGCATCGGCTTTGATAGGATGTTGAGGCTTGCCGTCTGCCCGCTTGGGAATATTTGGCTTCATCTGTTTCCAGATTTCATTGGAAACGGTGATACCATTACCATTCAGATCCATGGAAAACGGAGTGATAATTTCAGCTTTAGTCCCATAACCCATAGTCGCAGCAATAGGCTGACCGGCCAGCATGTGCGCGCCATCGAGTCGTCCATCGATCACACCATCGAGCAAGACCTTCCAGTTTGCCTGAGCTTCAATCGTGACGTACAGACCTTCATCTTCGAAGTAACCTTTTTCGTAGGCGATGGCTATGGGAGCCATGTCCGTCAGTTTGATGAAACCAAACCTCAGCTCTTCTTTTTCTGGATAGCCCAACTCAGCCTTTGCCTGCATCGATACAAGACCACTGACGCTAATCAGAGCACTCAGTGCGACCGACTTTAAGGGTTTAAACCACTTCATTCATTACTCCCAACATCTCTACTGATAGCTCACAGCCCTGCTACCTAAAGATTTATTATTCTGCACCGCTCCCTGAAAATGGCTCCTCGGCTATGGCGCCTGCTTCGCTCTGACAACCACATCCTGTCGTCTTGCATTTCAGGGACACGGTACATCCATGTAAAAAAAAGCGCCCACCGCGCCTTGGAAATTCTTCCAGACAGCGGTGAGCGCCTTTGCTCTCTTTCACAACGCCTTTGTTGTGAATGTCTGTTCCCGCCACCCTTGACAGGAACATTTTTTATTGTTGTAGCTGACTTTAAGCATTCTTCATGCCAACTATTTTCAGTCTCTAACTATGCTTATTTTTTGAATTTTCTTTCATTTTATTTCAGCTTGGTGCATCGCAGTGAAAATGCGCACCAACAACGTGCAACCTTCCGATCATGACGTTTTTTCTTCTAACATGTTGAAAACATCAATGACATTTCTGGCCACAGCCGCCACAGTTTTGCCGTTATCCATAGCCATCTTTCTTAACTTTTTATATGCCAGGTCTTCACTAATCCCTTGCCTGGTCATCAGCAAACCCTTAGCCCTGTCCAATATCTTTCGATCTTCCAGACGACTCCGGGTCTGCACCAGCTCATCTTTCAATGACTGGTATTCCTGAAAGCGGGCAACGGCTACGTCAATAATAGTTTTGAGGCGTTGTGGCTGAAGGTCAGCCACGATGTAGGCATTAACACCGGATCGAATAGCTTGCTGGACAATATTCTCGGTGGTTTGCTCTACAAACATGACGACAGGAAGTGGAGAAGCCTTACTGATCAAAGCGAGCTTTTCCAAAAGCGAAGGGGCAGGTTTATCCAGACCAATCACCAGAATATCGGGCAAGAGGCTGGAGACAAGGGTCAGCAGGTCCTCATTCTGTTCTTGTCGCTCAATGACTTCATAACCAAACTCATTCAGTGCGCGGTTCAAAACAGATAGTCGAGACGAACGGTCTCCAATCAACAACACTGAATCCATAACCTGCAACATTCTCTTCCCTGAAAAGATAACTATTCACAGGTTATTTATAAGCAAAGGCTGTACCAGAGCAATCAGGATTCAGTTAAGCATTTAGAAATCAAACTTCTACGATCCGAAGTTCTTTGGGCATAGTGAAAACAATATTCTCTTCTTCACCCTCAAGCTCTTTCGGCTCTTCAGCGCCTAATTCAATCAGTCGGTTGATAACACCTTTCACCAGCACTTCGGGAGCGGAAGCACCTGCGGTAATACCCAGAGTTTGTTTACCTTCCAGCCACTCAGGCTGAATATCATCAGCACCATCAACCAGGTAAGCTGATGCACCTGTTCTTTCTGCCAACTCCCTGAGGCGATTGGAATTGGAACTGTTCACAGAACCTACCACAAAGACTGTATCGCATTCCGACGCCAGAGCCTTCACAGCATCCTGACGATTTTGAGTGGCGTAGCAGATATCGTCTTTACGTGGTCCGTTAATTTCAGGGAACCTGACTCTCAGAGCATCAATCACCCTCGCAGTATCGTCCATGGACAGTGTCGTCTGAGTCACGTAAGCAAGATGTTTCGGATCTTTCACTGCCAGTTTTTGAACATCGTCTTCTGTTTCAACGAGGTACATCTTCCCGCCATTAGCGTCGTCGTACTGGCCCATGGTACCTTCCACCTCGGGATGACCATCATGACCAATCAGAATACACTCCATGCCGTCACGGGAGTACCGCACAACTTCCATATGGACTTTTTTGACCAGAGGACAGGATGCATCAAAGACTTTCAGACCTCGACGGTCAGCTTCTGCTTCGACCGCTTTGGAAACACCGTGAGCACTGAAAATAACGATAGAATCATCCGGTATCTGATGAAGCTCCTCGACAAATATGGCACCACGCTCTTTGAGATTTTCGACCACAAACTTGTTGTGAACAACTTCGTGACGCACATAAATAGGAGGCTCAAAAACATCCAGAGCCCGGTTTACAATGTCGATAGCCCGGTCAACGCCTGCACAGAATCCCCGGGGATTTGCCAGCCTGATTTTCATACCTCAGCACTCTTTATCTAGTGTATGAGTTTCTGGTGTATTAGCCGCTTGAGTGATGTTCAGAACGTTCACTTCAAACAACAGTTCTTTACCTGCCAGTGGATGATTGAAGTCCACCTGAACATGACTGTCTGTCAAACCTGTAATAACGCCAGCCAGCTCAGAGTTGGCCGCATCGGCAAAAGAAACGACCAAGCCCTCCTGCAACGCCATGTCACCAGAGAAACTGTCCCTGGCAAATTCCCTGATATTTTCAGGATTGGGCATGCCAAAAGCACCGGCAGGAGGAATTCTGAAACTGCCCTGATCGCCCTCGGACAGACCATAGATCACCTGCTCAAAACCCTGAGGCAGGTTTCCATCCCCCACGACAAAAGTGGCAGGCTGGCCATCAAAATTACTGTCTACCACCTGCCCGTCCTCCAGTTTCAGGGCGAAGTGCAGCGTTACCTGCTTTCCTGGTCCTACCACAACATCAGACATTGTTTTTCTATACCCGCTTTCGAAAAATCCATTCATACACAGACAATGGCAACCGTCAGCCAAGAGGTTCCGGGTGCCTCACAGTCCGATATAATTTCAGCTATGACTGTTGTGTTGAGGCCGGAAAATATCCAGAATCAACATCGCAGCACCGGAGGTAATGGCCATATCCGCCAGATTGAAGGATGGAAAATACCAGCCGTCATAATACACCAGCAAGAAATCCACGACGTAACCATTCATGAACCGGTCATAAAGATTGCCCAGTGCACCTCCCAGTATCAGAGCCATGGAACATGCCTGCCATCTTTCATCTTTTTTCATTCGGGCAAGCCAGATGACCAGCATCAGACTGACAACCGATGCCACTCCCACAAAAAACCACCGTTGCCAGCCCCCTTGATCACTCAGAAAACTAAAAGCAGCGCCGGTATTATAGGCCAGAGTCAGTGAGAAAAAGGATGGGATGACAGGCACCTGCTCATAAAGATATAAACTGTCCACTACCCGATGCTTGACCAGCTGATCCAGAATCAGAACCACTCCACTGATCCACAACCAGTGGAGCATTCCCCAGGAATTTTTTCTCATACCGTTGAGGCCCTTTTAATCTGTCTTAGTGAGTCCCAGTTAAATCTTATGCCGAGTCGTATAAACGTCGATATGGTTACAAACCGAAATATAAGATAAAGCTCTAAGCCTATAACTCGAGGAACTTAGTATTCCTTCTCTGGTTGACTGTTCTTGCAGTCAAAAAATGGAGCACCAGTGAGTGAAAAAATGCCCGAACTGTATCGGGCATTTCTGACTCATGATGATCAATCAGGCAAACTTCCTTACTTCACCTTCACCATCAACATTATCAACACAACGGCCACAGAGTGTTTTGTGAGCTTCGATAGTGCCAACGTCTTCACGACGGTGCCAGCAACGAACACACTTCTCATGCTCTGACTTGCGAACAGCCACCTTCAGACCATCAACATCGGTATCCACGGCATTAATAGCTTCACAAAGAGGCTTCAGTTCAGCCTTGGAAGTAATCAGGACAAAGCGCAGTTCATCGCCAAGCTTGCCCAGTGTTTCGAGCAGTTCTTCATTGGCAAACAAGGTTATTTCTGCTTCAAGTCCGCCACCGATCACACTTTCATTACGGTCACCTTTTCGAGCATCTTCAAGAGCCTTGTTAACAGCGTGTTTCACGGTCATGACGGAGTTCCAGTATTCAGCACCCAACTCATCACCCTCAAGACTTATCAGGTTTTCATACCAGGTTTCCAGCAGAACAGACTTGCTGCGCAGACCAGGAATAGCCTGCCAGATCTCATCAGCTGTAAAACTGGTGATAGGCGCTATCCAACGGGCAAACGCTTCAACGATATGGAACATAGCGGTCTGACAGCTTCGACGCGCCAGACTATCTGACTGCGTTGTATATTGACGATCCTTGATAATATCCAGATAGAAACCGCCCAGATCCAGAGAGCAGAAATTATGGACTTTCTGGTAAACATTCAGAAAATTGTAGCTGTCATAAGCGTCAATGACTTCTTCCTGCAATTTCATGGCTCGATCCACTGCCCAGCGATCCAGAGACAGCATATCGTCCCGGGCCACAGTGTCAGTTTCAGGGTTAAAACCGTTCAGGTTAGATAGCAGAAAACGAGCCGTGTTTCGAATACGACGATAGCTGTCTGCCGTACGCTTGAGAATTTCATCAGATACGGTCATTTCTGCGGTGTAGTCAGTTGCAGAGACCCAGAGGCGCAGAATATCGGCGCCCAGTGACTTGAATACCTTCTGGGGAGCAATGACATTACCCAGAGACTTGGACATCTTGCGACCATTGGCATCCACCGTGAAACCATGAGTCAGGAGCTGCTTATAGGGAGGCACTCCTTTGGTAGCAATACCGGTCTTCAGGGATGACTGGAACCAGCCACGATGCTGGTCAGAACCCTCTACATAAATATCTGCAGGTGAATGCAGGCCCTTGCGACGATCCAGCACAGAATAATGAGTGACGCCGGAATCAAACCAGACGTCCAGAGTGTCTGTCACCTTCACGTAATGTTCAGCGTCTTCCGCTGTTAAGAGGTCAGAAAGCTCCAGATCAAACCAGGCATCCATACCTTCACGCTCGACTTTCAAGGCCACTTTTTCAATCAGGGCAGAAGTATCCGGGTGCAGCTCTTCGGTTTCCTTGTGAATAAACAGAGCAATGGGCACCCCCCAGGTACGCTGACGAGAAATACACCAGTCGGGGCTCTGACCCAGCATGGACTCCATACGGTTACGGCCCCAGTCCGGAGTGAACTTGACGTTATCCAGTGACTTCATGGCGGTATTCAGCAGACCTTCTTTTTCCATGCTGATAAACCATTGAGGTGTAGCCCGGAAAATCAAAGGCGTTTTGGTTCTCCAGCAGTGTGGATAGCTGTGCACCATTTTGGCCTGAGCCAGCAAACGACCATTACCTTCGACCGCTTCGACAACCTTTGGATCAACCTTGTAAACGTGTTCACCAGCAAACTGTTCAACGTGGCTGCGATAAACACCGGCATCATCCAGGTAGTTCAGAGTGCCAATGCCGTATTTTTTACCAACATTAAAGTCATCCACACCGTGGTCAGGTGCAGTATGAACACAGCCGGTACCAGCGTCGGTTGTGACGTGATCACCCAGGATCAGTGGGATTTCACGCTTGTAGAATGGGTGGGCAACTTTTTTGCCTTCCAACCGGACGCCCGGGCTACGGGCAATCATGGTGTAGTCTTCAATGCCATAACGCTGCATGGCTGACTCAACCAACTGCTCGCCAAGAATCAGTCGTGCAGGCTGACCGTTTACCTGACACTGAATCAGGGCATAACCCAATTCAGCTCCCAGTGTCACCGCCTGAGAAGATGGCAAAGTCCATGGCGTTGTTGTCCAGATGACAACAGCTACCTCCCCTTCACCTTGCTCTTCACTGTCAAAATCAAATGCAGACAGCAGGTCAGCATCATCAAGAGCGGCATAACGCACATCAATCTGGGTGGACGTTTTTTCCTGGTATTCCACTTCAGCCTCAGCCAATGCAGAACCTCCGGCCACACTCCAGTAAACAGGCTTATAACCTTTCACCAGATGACCGTTGTCGGCTATTTTACCCAGGGCTCGAATTATGTCGGCTTCGGTCTGGAAATCCATGGTCAGATAGGGCTTATCCCAGGCACCCAGAATGCCCATGCGCTTAAAGTCTTCACGTTGACCATTAACCTGTTTGCTGGCGTAATCACGGCATTTGGCACGGAAAGTTTTAAAATCAACCTTATCACCCGCTTTGCCCAGCATACCTTCCACTTTGTGCTCAATCGGCAGACCGTGGCAGTCCCAGCCCGGCACATAGGGCGCATCAAAACCGCTCAGGGTTTTGGACTTGATGATCATGTCCTTAATGATTTTATTGACCGCGTGACCGATATGAATATCGCCATTGGCATAAGGAGGGCCATCATGCAGAATGAACTTTTCACGACCTTCAGATACCTTGCGAATTTCTTCATAAAGCGCCTCGTCGTACCAGCGCTTGAGCATTTCAGGCTCACGCTTGGCCAGATTTCCACGCATTGGGAAAT
Organism: Endozoicomonas sp. ONNA1; assembly: GCF_024606325.1. Taxonomy (NCBI): domain Bacteria; kingdom Pseudomonadati; phylum Pseudomonadota; class Gammaproteobacteria; order Oceanospirillales; family Endozoicomonadaceae; genus Endozoicomonas; species Endozoicomonas sp. ONNA1. The sequence goes on along the minus strand of NZ_JAHHPN010000725.1, from coordinate 22,789 downwards.
CAGTCTCCGGCAAGTTCAATGTATGCTTATAGTCGGTCATAGTTGGATCTCATCATCACACGTCTTGCGGGCCAGACACACATGCCCATCAATCGTCATCCCAAACTGTTTTAAGAAACTCGTTCGGAGGTTCCGAACGACGTTCCCGGCAATCTTCTCACGACCTGTTCCATCTAAGCGTTCATGAAACAGGTTTTTCAATCTGGCTTATTGATGAAAGAAGCTTCTTGCTGCTTTTACATCATCGGTAATCGCTGCCTTGAGGGCATCCAGCGATTCAAACTTTTTCTCATCACGGATTTTCTTAATAAACTCAACCCGCAGAGTGTGGCCATAAAGGTCTCCCTGGTAATCCAGAAGATGCACCTCCAGCATGGCACGCTTAGCCTCCAATGTGGGCCTGACACCCAGATTCGCTACCGCATCGTGGCTTCGGCCATCGAACAACACCCTGACTGCAAACACTCCCTGTATGGGCAGCGTCCGCCTGCAGACACGTATATTGGCTGTTGGAAAACCCAGCTGCCTACCCAGCTGCCGACCTTTGATAACACGCCCCATCATGGTGAAGGGACGCCCTAACAATTTTTCTGCTGCACTCAGACTCACATTCGCCAACTGCTGACGGATCCGGGTACTACTGATACGATCCATATCCATGGATACCGTTCGGGTATCGCACACCTCAAACCCGAACTGATCGCCCATCTTTCTCAGGTGCGCAAAATTTCCCTGCCGTTTCAGTCCGTAACGGAAATCATCTCCCACTATCAGGTAGCGTATGTCCAGCCCATCCACCAGCACCTTCATAACAAAATCATCTGGCGTAAGGTTTTGCAGCTTCTGATTAAAAGGCAGGCACAATACCTGTTCAACACCGGCCTCTTCCAGAAGCGTCAGTTTTTCTCTCAGGTTGGAAAGCCTCGGCGGCGCCTGACCGCCCTGAAAATATTCCCGGGGCTGAGGTTCAAAAGTGATCACGCAGACCCTGACGCCCAACTCGAAGGCTTGCTGCCGCAGTGTCTCCAGGATAGTGCGGTGCCCCAGATGAACACCATCAAAATTACCAATAGTCGCAACACAGGCGCGATGCTCCGGTCTGATATTGTGCATTCCGCGAATCAACTGCATTGGGCGGTTTATTCTCTGTTAGGCTGGCAAAGGCAGGGATTATATCTCAGGTGCGTTATGGACTTAAGAGCCATATTCATCAAATCGCTGCTCTTTTTTCCGGGATTGAATATTTCGCTCATGAAACTGCTAAAAGGAAATCTGGCAGACAATAACAAGCTGTCCGCCGGACCCTGGTCTTTAATGTCTGAATTGAGCAGGGCGCAATCCCATGACCAAGAGTGCCGCTGCGTAAACAGCAAGTCCGGCACCAACCACTTTCGCCATTTCAGACACTCTCTGCCAGAGCGTGGCATCCAACCACCAGACAGCCTCCCCCGCCATCCAGACCAATAGCAGCGCCATTGCAAGATTGGCAAAGATCAGACGCCCACAGAATAACCACCACCCCGATTCAGGAGTGAATACTCCGGAACGTTTTAACCCCCACAACAATAACCCGGCATTCAAGAAGGCAGACAAAGTGGTAGCCAGAGCCAGACCAGCATGTTTCAGCCAGAAAACCAACATCAGATTAAGAGCCATATTGGCCACCATCGCGATAATGGCAATCTTGACCGGAGTCTTGGTATCCTGACGGGCAAAGTAGCCTGGCGCAAGCACCTTGATCAACATAAAGGCGATCAAACCCAGAGAATAAGCCCGCAGACTCATACCCGCCATCACCACATCCCGGTTCTGCATCTCACCGTAATCAAATAATGTTGCCAGCAGAGGCTCTGACAATATGAACAGCGCAATGCCCGCTGGAACGCCAATCAACAGGACAAGACGAATAGCCCAATCCAGGGTTTTGGAAAACTGATCTCCGGCGTCATCAGCATGCTTGCGAGAGAGGCTCGGAAGAATCACTGTGGCAATGGCGATACCAAAAACACCCAGCGGCAGTTCTGACAGGCGGTCAGAGTAATAAAGCCAGGAAACACTTCCGGTTTCCAGAAAAGATGCCAGCACCGTATCCAGCAACAAGTTGATCTGACTGACGGATACCCCGAATAACGCCGGAATCATCAGTTTTACGATTCGCCTCACACCTTCGTGCTTATGTCCCCACCCGGGGGCAGGCAGCAGGTGAATCTGCAGTAAAAAAGGAATTTGCAGCAACAACTGTGACACACCGGCAATCACAACCCCCCAGGCCAGAGCCATGACAGGCTCATCAAACCATTGTGACAGGAAGACAGTTGAGCCAATCAGACTGAGATTCAGCAGGACCGGGGTAAAGGCAGGTACCGCAAACCGGTTGTAACTATTCAGTATGGAGCCCGCCAGAGCAGTCAGCGATATCAGCAAAAGATAGGGAAAAGTAATCCTCAGCATCTCTTCAGCCAGCAGCAGCTTTTCAGGGTAATCAACAAAACCCGGAGCAAACAGGCGGATTAAAAGGGGAGAGGCCAGCATACAGACCAGAGTCACCAGCAGCAGCAAAACCGTCAGGGTACCACTGACCCGACTGAGCAGATAGCGCACCTCTTCAAAGCTGCGTTTACTACGATACTCTGACAACACTGGTACAAATGCCTGGGAAAAAGCGCCCTCAGCAAACAGCCGACGAAGAAAATTTGGAATCTTGAAGGCTACAAAGAATGCATCTGCTGACGAAGTAGAACCAAAGTACCCTGCAATGACTACATCTCTGGCCAACCCCAACACTCTGGAAAGCATGGTCATCATTCCCACAACCACACTCGATCTCAACAAACCGGGCGTTTTATCCTCATCTTCACTCTTCTGAGGGCTCTCTGATAGGTTCTCTATGGACATTCAGGTTGCTCAAACGATCAAAAACTGGCGATAGTACTGAGTTGTCAAAGTTAATAACAGCATGATGCGGGTTTGCGTGCCAAAGCGTCAAGAAGCCTTATTGACAACCCTTGTTCAAATAGGCATGATTCCGCGACTCGACTGTATGGGTATGGCACTGGTGAAGCCCTTGCCCGGGGGATTCGTCGGTGACGCGGCAAACACCATACTCCCAACAGGGTGCCCGAAGCAGCCCTGTTTAAAGACAGTGCAAACGGTTAATCAAGATTCTTAGGAGCACCACAAATGGCTAACTCTCCATCCGCCAAGAAGCGCGCCCGTCAGGCTGAGAAGCGTCGTAATCACAATGCTTCCCTGCGCTCCATGGTTCGTACTTCCATCAAGAAAGTAGTTCGCGCCATCGAAGCCAAAGACATTGAACTGGCTAAAACTGAATACATCGCGGCTGTGCCAGTGATCGACCGCATGGCCGACAAAGGCATCATCCACAAAAACAAGGCTGCTCGTCACAAGAGCCGCCTGAATGCACAGATCAAAGCTCTGTCTGCATAATTGTTAGCCCCGCGTAGCAAGGGCATTACAAAAAGGCCGGTTTTTTACCGGCTTTTTTTATGCCTTTACAAATTGAAACTTTAAATTCACAACTATACTTCCGCATTGTTTCTTTCTACCCCCTCTCAACGAGGATCTTAATCATGCGGTATGTTTATTCGTTACTCTTGCTCGCTTTCAGCTGCCTGACAGCAACGCTCTCTTATGCGACGCCCGCTCCACAGGAATTCACTTTGGTATTTTGCGCCCCAAAAGGCACATCGACTGAGGTAATTACCGAGATGGGAATAGCCAAATTCGCCTACAAAATAAACCCCGTCGAGGCTGCTGCAATCGTACAAGAGACGGTGTCTGATTACCCCACACTTCCAAAAGTCGTCTGCACCGGCGAGATCACAAAGATCATGCAGATAGCCAAAATTGGCAATCACCCTACTCCGACCGAAAGCGATCATGAGTTCTTCCGGAAGATCGCAGATGCTGTTACCAAGACTCACGCGTCGTTCGAGACATTCGCCAGGGGCGACAATCAGTTCCTTTACCGAACTATCGCCATGGAGAACGCAAAAGAGGTTTTCATGGACTCCAGGAATGCTCAAGCCTCCGAACAAAAAGATTCCGGCCTGACCAATAGTGGAATCAGCGATTATATGAGCAAAAATACCGGCATGCTCCTCCTGCTTCCACCTCTGGCATTCGGTGCAGCCGGTGCCTCTGAATACACCATTTACTACGTTATGGCACTCGCTCTGGGTATTTCGTTTCACCAAACAGGCATCTGGAATTCACTGACTATCTTGACACTGAATACCGCCGGCATCATTGCTCAGGCAAACCTTCTTTACCAACAAAACAAGGGCGCCGAGTTTCAAGACGATTGGGATACCGGAGGCTATGCTTTAGAGACAGTAAAAGAGGAGTATCAGAAGTTACACACGGAAGGCACAGATTATAACACTGTAGCAACCACCTCATGGGCTGTTCTGAGCCAACAAGTCGCAGTCTCTGCATTTACCTTCAGCTCCATCAAAATGGCAGCGGCCAAATATTTAGGCATGGGCGCAAGAAGCGCTCTGGGTGTTTCATTTGGTCAGGCTGCCTTTAACATTATCTTTGAAAGTTTGACAGGCTCCCCTCTGGAAGACTGTATCCCCATTTTCAAATACAATAGGAAACACAGCGCCATCAGTGCCAAAAACTGGCCTTACTACGGCAAAAAATTTGTCGCCTCCAACTTTTTCCTGATTCTCTGGGCTGCCAAACAATCAGGATTGATTGCCAGCCATACTGCCTGGCTGGGCAAACACTTGGCAAAAGCATCATCCTTTCTGTGGAGAAAAAACAAACAGGAATAAAAGTGTGAAAACCGGGATCAGATCATGAAGTCTACTTTCAAAATAAGTTACGATCTGGTCCCATAGACCCCATAACTGGCTCAATGCCCTGCAAGCACCATATTATCTCGATGCAAAAGCTCAGGCTCTCCCGAATAACCTAGCAATTCACCAATCCTGTGACTGGGTTTACCAATAATTTTCCTGGCATCATCTGAACCATAATTGATCAAACCACGAGCCACTTCATGGCCGGACTCATCGACACAGGCCACCATCTCCCCGCGGAGGAAGCGCCCCTCTACAGCCTTTACCCCGACAGCAAGAAGGCTTTTGCCCTGATTTTTAAGCACATTCACTGCACCCGCATCCAGCATCAGCTTACCTGAAGTCTGCATATGCCCCTGCAACCACTGCTTGCGAGCAGCCATTCGTTCATGATCCGGCGTGAGCAAAGTACCCAGAACTTCCTGCTCAAAAAGACGACGGATGACATTCTCAATCTTCCCACCGACGATGACTGTTGCCGCACCAGAAGCCGCAGCCTGACGAGCTGCCCGAAGCTTGGTTTGCATACCACCGCGACCCAGACGACCGCTGACACCACCCGCCATAGCATCCAAAACAGGATCAAGGGCTCTGGCCTCATTCATCAATCTCGCAGCGGGGTTTTTACGAGGATCTTCTGTATACAAACCATTCTGATCCGTCAGAATCACCAGAACATCGGCCTCCACCAGATTGGCCACCAGTGCACCGAGGGTATCGTTATCACCAAATCGAATCTCATCGGTCACAACGGTATCGTTCTCATTAACGACGGGCACCACCCCCATATCGAGCAACGTCCTCAGGGCACTGCGAGCATTCAGATATCGTTGACGATTACTGTGATCAGCGTGAGTCAGCAGCACTTGGGCTGGTTGAACATCATGCCTCTGAAAACTGCTTTCCCAAGTTTGAACCAGTCGCGTCTGACCCACAGCAGCAGCAGCCTGAAGCTCATTCAGAGCACTCGGCCGCTGCTTTTTCCCAAGCTTTTCCATACCTGCCGCTACCGCCCCGGATGATACCAGAACCAGCTCAATGCCCTGTCTACGCAGTTCGCACAACTGATCAACCCAACCATCAATCTGTTCAACGGCCAGACCACGTCCTTCATCCGTTAACAGGGCGCTGCCTATTTTGACCACCCAGCGCCGGGCTGTTTTCAGTCTGCTACGCTCACTCATGCTACTCTCCTGCGCTCTCTTCTTTAAGATCAGGGTGCGTAGAACACTTCAACGTCATCATCATCGTCATGATCATCATCGTCTCGAGCCGCTTTTTCAGCCTTTCTGGCCAGACGCTGCTGCCTTCTCTCTTCTGCCAGCTCGCGCATTCGCCTGCGAGCCTCTTGTTCCAGCTTGTGACGAACCTCTGCTTCCTGAGCGGCCATTTCTGCATCTTCGCTTTCCTGAAGATTACGTTCTTCAATGTAAGTCATCAGGTCCTGAGCCAGCTTTTCTGTGCCCCGGGAAGAGATTGCAGAAATCTTATAAACAGGACCTTCCCAACCCAGTTCTGAGATCACCTGATCACAGACTCTCTTCTGCTGATCTTCCGGCAACAGGTCGAGCTTGTTCAATACCAACCATCGCTCACGCTCAGCCAGGGCAGGACTAAAACGTTTCAATTCATCCACAATGGCATTAGCAACATGTACAGGATCGCTCTCATTAAATGGAGCCACATCAACCAAATGCAGGAGTACACGACAACGTGAAAGATGTTTCAGGAATCGAATCCCCAAGCCAGCACCTTCAGCGGCACCCTCAATCAGACCGGGAATATCAGCAATAACAAAACTGCGATGTTTCTCCACACTCACTACACCCAGGTTAGGCACCAGTGTGGTAAAGGGATAGTCTGCCACTTTCGGCTTAGCCTGAGAGACTGAGCGAATAAAGGTGGACTTACCTGCATTGGGCATACCCAGTAGACCCACGTCGGCAATAACCTTGAGTTCCAGTCGAAGCGAACGCTCTTCACCCAGAGAACCTTTGGTAGTCTGCCTCGGAGCACGGTTGACGCTGGATTTAAAACGGGTGTTACCCAGACCGTGCCACCCCCCCTGGGCTACCAGTAGTTTCTGGCCCACGTGAGTCAGATCACCCATCACTTCTTCTGTTTCATCATCCACAACCGTAGTGCCTACAGGTACCGGCAATTCTAAATCCTGCCCCTTGGCACCGGAACAGTTGCGACCACGACCCGCTTCGCCACTTTCTGCCTTATAACTGCGCTGATAACGATAATCCACCAGCGTGTTCAGGTCATTCTCTGCAACCACATAGATGCTGCCACCGTCACCACCATCACCGCCGTCCGGTCCACCCTTGGCAACGTATTTTTCACGCCTGAAACTCAGGCAGCCATTGCCACCTTTGCCAGCCTGAACTTTGATGGTGGCTTCATCAACAAACTTCATTCAAAACCTCCCGCAGCAATGACTTCAAACGGTCAATACCTGCAGATAAATACTCAACCAGATGCCCACAGCAAAAGAAAAGCATTGACCTCCAGACACTCAACCTCAGGAGTCTACACCACTCAAATCACTTTACGCACATACAAGAAAGCCCCGCCAAAAAGCGGGGCTTTTCTATGGCGTCACCCTCAACAGGGGGGCGAACACCAGAAGTACTGTTACGCAGCTTCGATGCGAACGTACTTACGCTTCTGAGGACCTTTAACCTCAAAAACAACCTTGCCATCAGCCTTGGCGAACAGAGTGTGATCCTTGCCAATGCCGACATTCTCACCCGCGTGGAATCGGGTACCACGTTGTCGAACCAGGATGTTACCTGCGCTGACGACCTGACCGCCGAAACGCTTAACGCCAAGGCGTTTACTTTCTGAATCGCGACCGTTACGAGTAGAACCACCCGCTTTTTTGTGAGCCATGCTGCTCTCCTTTTAGCTCGGTCCAACAGCCGGCTACCACACCAGATGCAGACCTTAGAAGTATTTAACGAACTGCTTCCAGCCCATCAGCCATGCCTTTTAAAGGCCTGAATTAGCCAGCAATGCCGGTAATTTTCAGCTCAGTGAACCACTGACGGTGGCCCATTTGCTTGCGGTGGTGCTTACGACGCTTGAACTTGATGATCTTGATCTTTGGACCACGACCATGAGCTACAACTTCAGCAGTAACCTTGGCACCCTCAACAACAGGAGCGCCAATTTTGACTTCTTCTCCGTTGGCTACCAGCAGTACATCACTGATATCCAGACTCTCACCTGCCACTACGTCCAGCTTTTCAACCTTCAGGGTTGTGCCTTCAGCAACACGGTACTGCTTGCCGCCAGTTTTGATAACTGCGTACATATTTATCTCCGAAAATCCTAAATAGCCTCTTTGTCAAAGGCATCCGGCGAGATCAGGACTCATTCAAAAGAATAAAGCCAAGGTACTCTGACCGGAATTTTCAATACTATCTACGTCTATCTGATCATCACTTCCAGATGGGCTGCGCCGCATAAGCCTCTGGTCAGCTCTGAAAACAGAGCCCAAAAGCATGACAAAATGGACCGCCGCCCGGATTCTCAGCCAGATTGTTAGACAGGGGCGCAAATTCTAAGGAATTGCAACCCGACTGGCAACCCCGATTTGTCTACGATACTCCCAGAGATTATACCCATGAAACAAGCACTGAAGTCATACAGCTATTGACAGTCAGGCGGCCACTACCTAGGATGCTCGATTTGCCAATCTCTGCAGCAGCCATATGCCTGAACGCAACAAGCACTCCTTTCAAACCGTTGTCAGCGAAGATTTTGCCCTGGTTAACCAGTGCATCGCCGAACAGCTGCATTCGGATGTTGTCATGGTCAGCAAGATTGGCCAGTACATAATCCAGTCCGGAGGCAAGCGGCTCAGACCCCTTCTGGTTCTGCTGACTGCACGCGCCACAGGCTTCCGGGGGCATGATCATATCCCACTGGCGGCTATCATCGAGTTTCTCCATACCGCAACCCTGCTGCACGATGATGTCGTGGATCAATCTGACCTCCGCCGGGGACGTGACACAGTGAATGCCCTCTGGGGTAATGCTCCCAGCGTTCTTGTGGGCGACTTTCTCTATTCCCGTGCCTTTCAAATGATGGTCGGCCTTGACAACATGAAACTGCTCAGGATCCTCTCTGATGCCACCAACATCATTGCTGAAGGTGAAGTCATGCAGTTGATGAATATCAACGATGCCAGTGTGACAGAAGAACAATATATGGATGTCATCCGATGCAAGACTGCCATGTTGTTTGAAGCTTCTACTCATACTGCCGCGACCCTCTCCGGTGTGGATAGCGAGGTTGAGCAGTCCCTGAGAGACTATGGCCATCATCTGGGCATGGCATTTCAACTGGTGGATGACCTGCTGGATTATGAGGGCGACAGTGAAGACATGGGAAAAAACCTCGGTGATGATCTGGCAGAAGGCAAACCTACCCTGCCTCTGATATTCGCTCTCTCCGAAGGCACCCCGGAGCAGAAAGCGTTGGTCAGGGATGCCATTGAACAGGGTGGCCTGGATAAGATTGATCAAGTGGTTGAGGCGGTTCGTTCCTGTGGGGCGCTGAATTATACATCCCTGAAGGCAAGAGAACAGTCTGACAAGGCTATTACCTGCCTGCAAGCCCTGCCTGACAGTGAGTTTCGTGACGCGATGGAAGATCTGGCACGTTTTGCTGTGGCCAGAACGTTCTGAACAGATGGCCGCAGCAGGTTTACTGGAACTCAATGACACCGATCCCCATCCACTGTTCGTTCATATGAGTGATCTCAGTGACACGCTGCCTCTCCCGATAGGATAGCCGCAGGTCGTTCCAGCAACGCCGCGTGCCGCCGTCGAGGTGATCGTATTCAGTCCCATGAATATCGTGGAAGCCGCACAAGCGGGCGTACCGCCCGAGGTTCATAAAGTCACGCTTCATGCCGTGATAGGAATGGTCACCATCAATGAACACTACGTCAAAAGCCCGTCCGCAAAAATCAGCGGAAGTCATGGACACCTGCTTTCGGAGCGGGAGGCGCTGGGCGTAGTGATCCCAGTCCCGGAAGTTGTCTTCAATGTCCACGCAATGATATTCAAGTTCCGCATTGAATCGACTTAGGACCGCAGAGGTAAATGTCGCAAATCCTCCATACATCACGCCTATCTCGATGAACGAGGCTGGCTCGCGTTCGATGCAAAGCAGCAGGAAGTCAACGTACTCCGTGGGAATTTGCAGCAACCCGAAATTCGATGCACTTATGTATTCCTGGAATGCGCCGTACAGTTCCCAGCCCTGGTATATGCATCCGAAGCGTTTCAGTAGCTGGAGCAGGTAGGCGCGCCGCCTCAACTGCTCTGGCGGAGCAGTAAGAATTTCGTCGATGACCTCCCGGCCCTTCGCCATGTCGTGACACAGCGCATTATCTTCCATTCGGGACAGTGCTTCATTCATTGGTTTAAACCCGTTTTTGATTCTGAGAGCACCCTTGCGCAGGGCTTCAATGTCGGTTTTAACAGCATCTTTGAATGAGGATTTCAATTCAAAATACATAGAACTCCGCTAAGCGGGTCTCAAAAAGACTCACTCGCGTGAAGCCAAACCCGTCGCATCGTTGAAGTCAAGATAGCATCAGAATGCATATCTCGGAGAACGCGGCAAAATACTTTCTATCTATGCCAGACTTAATGAACTTTTTTCAACAGCCAAGGTTGTCAGATCAAGCAGCCTATAGCCAATTGGTCAACGTATTTTACGGCACTGGGCAGATTAGGGGGGGGGCAGTTCCAAAGGTTCATTGTTGCCTGAGGACTGCCAGACATGACCATCAGCCACAATGATCTGTGACTTTATCCAACTGTCCTGAAGACTGGCTGGATAACCCTCCCTGAAAAAAACCGAAATTTGTTCGCTTTAAAACAGTGTTTGATCTCTAACATCGAGCAGGGATCTAATATTTTGGCATGTGGCCACCTCAGAAAATACTTACTAGAAACCTAAATCGAAACTGATATCTGGACCGCTTACATCGAAGCTGCCTAAATCGAGACTGCCACCGAGACCGCTTACATCGAGGCTACCTAAATCGAGACCGCTTACATCGAGGCTGCCTAAATCGAGACTGCCACCGAGACCGCTTAAATCCAGACTGCCTACATCGAGGACGTCCCCAAAGACTGAATCTGAAATAGACAGGTTTATTCCAGAAGAGCCATTTGTGCTGTCCAAGGATAAGTTTTCGGTTACAGCATCGGAGCATCCAGAAGCCACCTCGGCAATATGCAAGCCAGAGCTTATATCAAGTGGCTGGTCTGTAATATTCCCGACATTAATATCATCTAAAAAGCCGGAAGCGGGTGTGGATAAATTTCCTGTGACAGTAGACGGAGAAAGATCTCCGCGCACATCACAGGTATCAAATGAATAACTGCTACCCATATTGACGGGATATTCAGGGTTTAACAGGGCAGTGTACACATACGGCATCCAAAATCCATCTATTGGAAAAAACCAGGCAGCAGGATTCATTTGAGCCAAGCTATAGTAATAACTGCCAAGCTTCTGATGGTGCAACGACAATGAGTTGTCTAATTCTTGCTTTTTCTGGCTCACAATTTTATCGAATTCATGGGATTTAATTAAGACCTGAGCGTCAAGCTTGCGCTTAAGATTACCGATGGCCATTTCTTTTATCTTCTGACATCTGTTTTCTGTGGTTGGATTAGCTTTGATCTTTTTAATCATTGTATTTATTATATTTGGTCTCGGTATATGTCTTTGGTAAGTATTTGGGTTCATATGTGTTTCATTAAAAAACTTGTCGATTAGTTTTTCAGCGCTTTCTCTCATTTCGTCTGTGGGCGCTATTATCATAGCCTCCAAGGAAAGCGTAATAGCCTTTTTTAAAGGTTTTTCTACTCTTTCTGTATCATAACGATTTAGAATGTAACGAAAACCAAGATCAGCTTTAGAAAATTCCTCGAAAGCTTTTTCAATTTTTTCATTATAACGAATGCGAATACTTGGTTCTCTAATTAGAGTGCTAATTTGATGTTGATAATTAGCTTTTTGTGAGTCAATAATCTTTTTAACCCGTGACTGACTGTTTTTAATAAAAACTTCTCTTGATGCGTCTACGGCTTTATAAAACTGCTGATGGATTTTCTGTTCAATAATTTTTTTATGAAGTTTCCTGAGGTCAATATGATCTGGATTTATTGCTAAAGCTTTTAGGCAAAAGGTGCTCTTGTCTTTATCAAAAGCGGTATGTTTGGTGAGCTGGTAAAAGTGCTCAAATCTGGCTGCCTGGGATACCACTTTTTTATATAAGATATCAAAATGTTCTGAGAAATGTGAATTTAAGGCAGTAACTTTATTAAATGTATGGAGTGCATCATCAAAGTCTTTAATAAATGTGCACATTTTATAGAATAATCTGTCGGCAACTTCATCTTTGCGCAGTCCGCCCAGTCCGGCAAGACTTACTCTGATAAAAGCCTTTATCCCGGCAGCTAATGAGTCGACCTCGTTGATTAGTAAAGAAGATGCCTTTTTGAGAATTATTTTTTTACTGTCTTCACGGATAGCATTCATCTTCTTATCAAGTAAAAACAGTGATTCAGTGGATAGCTCTTCAGGTAAATCCTCTATTGTTTTTATCATACGCTGAATAAGAAAATTATGACTTAAATCTGACAGGGTTCTTATATATCCTTCATGATTTTCAACAAATTCTATTAACGACTCCATAGTGTCGAGTGAATCAAGGTGACGACACAAATTACCGACGGCCATGTCATTCAGTGTTGCATTCAAATTTTTAAGAAACTCTAAGTTACTTAGTATTCTATCTTGCCCCCACGTCTGCAGATTAATGCGAAGATGATTCAATCTTTTTTGCTCTTGCTCTATCTTTTGATCGACCAAACAAGAAACCCTGTATATCAACTGGAGAGTCTCGGCATTACCGGAGTCAGGGTGTTGAGCCTGGTCCTCGTCAAATAACGTCTTTAATGAGTCTTTCAACGAACAGAGCGTATCGGGAAATGCAATGAACTCAGATAGTTCTGAGTAGACGAGGTTTAGTAGGGGGTGGATACTGGAAAATGATTGGGTGGCACGCTTCAGGTTATCTTCCAAAAGCGTATCTATGCTCTGTATTTGTTCATCAAGTTTCTTCTGTAGCCTGACGTATCTTCTGTTATCGTGACTGCGTATGGGCCACTTAAGATTATCATCTATATTAGACTCCAATGTTCTCAACGCCAATTTGTTGCGCTGATAAGCTTCCAAAGGCTCATCCTTATCGGCATAAGTTTGAAAGCTATTCCGATAGCTATCAAGCTGGCGTTCATTTTCTCTAAGGTCTAAATGCAACCGAAAAGGTTTGGGTAGCAGGCATCGAATGCATGACTGTTCAATTGCAACAATTCTGGAGCGTCTTTGCAGTCCGGTACTTTGTGGTCCAGGTGTTAAGGCCGATGAATCGACGTTCACAAGGGGCAACACTGAAGAAGTGGTTTGCTCTCCATGATTTTGGGATGAATGCCATCTCGCATCAGTCTTTGCCAAGGAAAAATCATTTATCATAGTAATCTCCAATTTGTGCATGAGTGGTCAGTTAGACACAGACGCTGAGATAAGCCGATTAATCAATTCTTGCTAAGTGGTTCCTCAGTTGTTTTCCAGTATTTCTGACCATAATGACAAATTGGACAGTGATTTCATGAAAAGGTTTCAAACATTTTGCTGTTATTTTCTCATTACGTGAAATCTTTGCTGCATTGCTGATAAAGCCTGTCCTTCCAGTCTGTGATCCTGCCATCGTTGCTTCACTCAAAAAAGACATAAACTGCTCCCGACATCCTGTGACGGTGGATTCAGGTCAGATAATTAATTTTAATGTCTTCCTGGCAATATTCGGACTACTCTAACGAGAGCATTTTTGCCCCTTCGATCCGGACGATAGAAATCGTAGATCAAAATCTGATAGATGAATAAAATGAAGGGTCTATCAAACTGATGGGTTCTGAGGTGCAGCTTGATCCCATAAGTGATTGAAACCTGGCTTGGCAGTTGGAGATTCTCACGCCGTAGAGCACCGGAAAAAAAAGGTGGGCAGATTTAAAGCCCGCAAGAGCTTCGGTGACTATTTCACTCTAAACCGGGCTTTATGAGCAAGCTGATGAGCAAATTCACCCAGACGCTTTTTGTTCAACTGAGTCTTGAACCCGGGCAAGTTGATATTCATTTGCTGCAATTCAAGATTACCTGAACCAAACTGGAAAGCCTGACTGAGGTTGCGATCTTCCCGGCTAACGGGTTTGCGAGGATCAGGGACATAGCCTCTGGCCTCCACCTCGGCAGCAAAGCGCTTGATCGAGGCGTCGGCTTCTCCGGTTCGGTCCTTACCACTTTTACAATTGATATGACCCACCGCGCCTATCTTGAATGCCAGCAACTGGATTCGCTCAACCATCTTATAAGCATCTTCGCCTTCTGTTCGATAGTCGCCTGAAACATGAAGATCCCTTATTTGTTCAACCAGCATACGGACAACCTGCTTGGATTGCTCCGGGGCAGAGCCAGCCAGATAGTCGCCTACCCAACCTCCTACGGGATCAAACTGCTCAACAGAGCCCATCAGTTCAATAAGGCCCTCATTATTGACCCGCCTGGCCTCACCCCAGGGACGGACAACGGACTTCAAACCACCCAATGAAAGTGAATTGACACCATAATTGGTGTTGGCCAGCTTCATATTGACTCTGAGTTGATGTTTTTCGCCGTCGGCATCAGAAATGACCAATGGCTTACCCTCGTTAAGTTCTTTCTGAATTTCCTTGAGGGCGGCGACCTGCTCTCTCTGCATCTTCAGTTCATCATCATGAATATGCAGATAGTGCCTCAGTTTGTCGGCACTGAGCATAGACGTGGAGAGCATTTTCAAAGGAACAGGCTGCCCCGATGTCAAATAGTCGGGATTATCATCCAGAAACTGTTTTACAGCGGCCGTCACCAACTCCCTGGCCCGGTTTCTGGCTGCGGCAAGTCGGGGCTCTTTTTCTTTTATCCCATAGGCACAGAGGGTTCCGGAACGCAACCCTTTGAACAGAACTTTCTTGTTCCCCTTTTCTGCAGTCGACAGCTCAGATTGCGCCATATTGACGGCATGAAAGCGTTCACTGGTTTCAGTCGAAGGCCTGCCCATACCCTGATAAGAATGTTCAAAGATATCTTTTGCACCTTCTCCCCATTTCATTTGCGAAGCAGGGGTCAGCTGACTCTCATAATGCCGGGTTCGCCCCTCAATCCTCACATCCAGATGGGTAGTGATTTTTTCCCATTGAACTGTTGAGAGCACCAGACTGCGTGATTCTTTCAGTTTCTTCCTGGCATTATCCAGACCCACCTCTCCAAGCCGCTTCAATATACAGGCTGTATAAGCCTCTGCATCAACCACGGGCAGAGCGTCAGCGTGGGAAGCTCTTCCTGTTAGCTTCGCTCTGGCTGGAGGAAGATCATTGTCTGTTCCTTCCTGAATACGGTTAAAATGGTCACTCCACGTCTGGTGCAATGCCTTCAACTCTGCCAGCTTTTTGGTTTTCTTTCTGCTGAACAGACCTTCCTTACCTGAGTTGTTGATGAGTGCACTTTCATGCTCAATTTCACGCTTGAGAACATTAATAGCAGAAACCATCTCCAGACATTTAAACTTTTTCCACTGCTGCGGCCCCAGTGGATTCTCCTGATCACTGACCTCCAGCTGATCGATAAAATCCAACACACCATCGAGCTGCCCCACCAGATCATGGATAAGGGCCTGCTGCAATTGGGCAGGCAAATTTTGTGAATGACGCTCCAGTGCGTCCAGCGTCTTGATAAGCTGCCTGGCAAGCTCTCTGGCTTCTTCAGCCTGTTGGGCATAGCTGATGTTCTGCAGACGCTCCAATGGAGAACCGGAGAGAAGACCTGAAACACGGTTGGTGTAATACTCGGCATTACCTATCAGCTTCATCTCGTATTGACTGATATAGAGATCATCACCTTCTATCGGAGTTCCCGGGACTTTGTCCCTATCAAAGTGCTCTTCGGCCCAGAGCCTGAGCTGACCGGGAAAAAGAGTATGCCCCCCCTCTGCTTTGCTGTTGAGAAAGCGGGCCGTTTCGGGAATAGTGGTTGAGAAGATGGATTCATGATGACCGACTGCTTTTACCGCAAGTTCAAGAGCCTTTGATTGGCTCAGATAATCGGTATGACCAGAGAGCTGAAACTGAACGACTTCCTTAAGATGCTCCTGCTCGTGTGAAGGAAGAGATCGCCACTTAAAAGGTGTCGCAGTCTCAAACGCTTTTTCCACCATATCGGAATCCAGCCAGAGCTCTATACTGCTACAATTCAGCTTTCTGACATCTCTTAACAGGTCTGTGGCACGTGTTTCCAGCTTTTTAATGGTTCTTTGGTTCAGCGGCTTGCTTTTGAGATCATTGTGAAGCTGATTTTCCACAAAACTGCCGTACTTGGATACAAATGCCGTAGTCCCTTCACTGGCACTGAGTTTTTCACCTTCCCTCAGTTCTCTGACAGGTAGCGGCAGCAGCTCGGCCTCCCGACCACGCCACTTGCCTCTGACAGAAATGTCAGTGGATTCATGCTGCCCTCTGTCCAGCAGGGGTTGCAAACATTGCAAAGTCCGTTGCGATGGATTCAAAGCACTCACTTCCCTATCACCAATCTCCTCGCAACTGTTATCGGCCGGTTTAGCCAAAAGTCCTGCGTTATCAGGCACAACACCTGATTTCAATCTTTCATGATGAGTCTGGCTTTGCGCAACAGAGCGGATATAATGTCGCCATTTTTTCAAGCTCTGAAATCAGGCAAAACATCAATGAGTGGATTATCCCCCGAAGTGGCAAAGCGTCGAACCTTTGCGATCATCAGTCACCCGGACGCTGGTAAAACCACCATCACGGAAAAGCTCCTGCTTCTGGGTGGTGCTATCCAGATGGCAGGTACTGTAAAAGGCCGCAAAACCGGTCGCATGGCCACTTCTGACTGGATGAAAATGGAGCAGGAGCGGGGGATCTCGATCACTACCTCGGTCATGCAGTTCCCTTATAAAGGTTGCACTGTCAACCTGCTAGACACTCCCGGACACGAAGACTTCTCAGAAGACACCTACCGCACCCTGACGGCTGTGGATAGCTGTCTGATGGTGATTGACGGCGCCAAGGGTGTCGAGGACCGTACTATTAAACTGATGGAAGTCTGTCGTCTGAGAGACACCCCTATCTTCACTTTCGTCAACAAGATGGACCGTGAAGTCCGGGACCAGATTGAAGTGTTGGACGAAGTGGAAAGCATCCTGAAAATCCAGTGCGCTCCCATCACTTGGCCGATCAGCATGGGCAAAAACTTCAAAGGGGTTTATAACCTTTACACCGACACCATTCACCTCTTCACACCGGGTCAGGGACACACAATACCCGACGACATTCGTATCAAGGGACTTGAGTCTGAAGAAGCTAAAGAGCTGCTGGGTGATATTCACGAAGACTTTGTGGATGAAGTGGAACTGGTACGTGGCGGCAGCCACGAGTTTGATCTGGAAGCCTATCATGCCGGCAAGATGACGCCTGTTTTCTTTGGCACTGCCCTGGCCAACTTTGGTGTCCGTGAAATGTTGGATGACTTTGCCAAGTGGGCTCCAGCCCCCCTGATCCGAGAAACAGACCAACGAACCGTGGAACCGGACGAAGCCAAATTCTCCGGCTTTGTCTTCAAGATCCAGGCCAATATGGACCCTAAACACCGTGACCGCATCGCCTTCCTGCGCATCTGCTCTGGCAAATACACCCGTAATATGAAAATGAAGCATGTACGGATCGGCAAAGATGTAAAAATTGCCGACGCTGTGACCTTCCTGGCCGGTGATCGCTCCCATGTGGAAGAAGCCATCTCTGGTGACATTATCGGCCTGCATAACCACGGTACCATCCAGATTGGCGATACTTTCAGTCAGGGTGAAGAGATCCGCTTTACCGGAATTCCACACTTTGCCCCCGAGCTTTTCAAACGCGTTCGCCTGAGAGATCCTCTGAAGCTCAAACAGCTTCAGAAAGGCTTGCAACAGCTTTCAGAAGAAGGCGCAACCCAGCTTTTCATGCCTCTGAACAATAACGACCTGATCCTGGGTGCGGTAGGTGTACTCCAGTTTGATGTCGTTATGCGTCGTCTCAAGGATGAATATAAAGTGGAAGCCATGTACGAACCGGTCAACGTCAATACTGCCCGCTGGGTGGATTGCGCAGACGAGCGCAAGCTGGAGGAGTTTAAGCGGAAGTGTGGCGACAACCTGGCTATTGATGGGGGTGGATACCTGACTTATCTGGCACCCACCCGTGTTAATCTCTCACTGGCAGAGGAACGCTACCCGGATATCACCTACCGAACGACCCGTGAGCACTAACCTCCCCTGTATCCTGCCACTTGGCTTTTAGAAGGTGTCGAAAAAGCGGAGTAGCAGGATCAACTTATCTGCATCGCCAGAATTGCACCAGCTTCAGTGATCCATGCTGCCGTGATCCATTGAGCCGTGATTCATCTCACCATGTTTCATGGCACTGTCATGGGCCGCATCTTTAGTTTGCTGACGAAGATCTTTTACCGGCACTTTGACATCTACAGCATCTCCGTCAGAGAAGTGCAGGGTGATATCAACCTCACCACCGGCTTCCATTGGTCTCTTCAACCCCATCAGCATGATATGATTGCCACCGCTTTTCAGAGATTCTGTCTTGCCTGCCGGAATATCAATATCTTCCAGCTCGAACATTTTCATCATATTCCCTTCATGCTTGTGGCCATGCAGCTCCACACGAGCCGCACTGGCACTGTCAGCAGAGACCAGCTTGATATCTTGTTTACCCTTATTGGTAATAGTCAGAAACGCCGCAGAGTTTTTGGAAACAGCCGGTACCGCTCTTGCGTACTGATCCTTTATCTCAACATCTGCTGCCTTAAGGGCCATAGATGTCATGGCGGGGAAAACAATTGCGAAAATAGCTGCCAAAGGCTTCATACTTTAACTCTCCAGTTCAAAAACAACCGTTGTCACTTCGGAACCTGACTCAATCACCAGTTTGGCCAACCAGACCATTTCCTTATCAACCGTGCAAAACGTCAGATTGCCCACACCACTGTAGACCGTAGACCCAAAAAAAGAGGGCTGCTTGTAGAGTGGAAAAGGAGCTAATCCCATTGACATGTCCCGACCAATAAACTCCATGGTAATCCTGTCTGCAGACAGACCTTTCAGACGAACTTCAACATCAAGGGGTTCCAGCTTTGGCAGGCTGGATGGCCTGATATTCAGCTCAATCTGACTGTCTCCTGTCGTCAGTCGACATCCTTCAGACACCAGACATTTCTTCTGATAGCTCTGTCGGGTCAGCCCTGTTTCAGATTCCAGCTTGAAGTAGCGGGGTAAAAAAACCAATGCTGCAATCAGCACCACCAAAACACCCAGCCCTGTGTACTGCTTTATTTTCATCGGGGTAACATAACAGACTGACGCTCTGTGACCAAATATGTGATCATTATGACCCCCATGCCGGAATTGTTCGACAGCCACTGCCATCTGGACTTTCCTGAGTTTGATCAGGATCGTAATAAAACCCTTGAACAATGCTGGCTCTCAGGTGTCCACTCAATCTGCATACCAGCAACGGAAGCCCGTTACTGGCCCAGAGTGCTGAAACAAGCTCATTCGGTGCCAGATTCTGTGCGACTTTATGCCGCACTTGGATTACACCCTTATTTTCTGAAAAGCCATAAACCTCATCACCTTGATGAACTGAAAGTATTCCTGACGCGTCATTCCGAAACCGTTTGTGCAGTGGGTGAGATAGGTCTGGACTACTCGCTGACTGACTCAAACCGTGACGAACAGCACTTCTATTTTGTCCGACAACTGGAACTTGCCGACCGTTTTAAACTGCCCGTCATTCTGCACTGCCGAAAAGCACACGATGAGATCCTCAAACAAATCAGACAAATCAAACTGGAGAGAGGTGGCATCGTACATGCCTTTTCTGGCAGTGAACAACAAGCCCGACAATATATAGAACTGGGATTCAAGCTGGGGTTTGGCGGCACAATCACGTACGAGAGGGCCAGAAAAACACGTCAGCTGGCCACCTCGTTGCCTCTGAGTAGTATAGTCCTGGAAACCGATGCGCCGGATATGCCGATGTCAGGCTATCAGGGCCAGAGGAACACTCCCGCCCGATTACCTGTTGTTCTGAAGCATCTCGCACAATTACGTTCCAGCTCTGTAAAAGAGATCGCGCGGGCTACTACTGAGAATGCATTATCAATCCTGGGAAAATAACCTCATTGGAATCCGTCTCCAGAGGTTCAGTTAGATTACCCCCGATCACCATGTCATCAACCTGGCGAACAGGACCGACCGCTGAGCTCAAGAGTGATGACAGCGACGAAGATGAACTGGAACTGGAAGAAGAATAGAAACCTGAATCATCGTCACTGCCTCCGCCATTGTGAACGCCAGCATTCGGATGAACCACCGGAACCACCCCAGCCATATCACCCGGCACACCCTGTCCGGGCGTAGCAAACATCCAGCGATTGACACCATCGTAGATCAATACCGGCTCACCTTCCGGAAGAGCAGCTAATTCACTAATGCTGCCATCCAGGTTAATGCTCCAAAGCTTAATCACACTTCCTAAACGGATCATAAGATACAAGGGCTTGTCGGGTGGATGACTCGATCCCATCAGGGCTGCCCATGTCATCAAAATCGTAGGAAGCCCACCCAAATTACCTTGTGACAGAAAATCAGCTTCGGCCTCAATATCTCCGGCAACCCAGCCTAGCAGTCTTCTCTGGGCATCAGTTAGTCTGTTATTCTTCCAGGCATTCCATAATTGTCTTAACAGGGCAATGACTCTGTCACGATTCAAGTAATACGGTCGCAGGACAGACTCCAGTGAAACAAATAAACACTCGCTACCATGTTCGACCTGATAAAGAGTTAACCCCAATGGTTCCAACAACGTCTTAATGTTTGAAAGAAACCTTTCATGCTCCATCGCCACCAGACTTCTTCCGGACATCAAAGGTTGAAAGTGATGACGCATACGAGCACTAAATACTTCCGAACTCAATGGGTTCTGTTGAAAAAGGCGAGTCAGGGCAAAACCCGAATTAAAATGATGAAGTTGCAACTGTCGAACCAGTTCTGGCAGCACTGAATCAACCGTCTCTTCCGTCAGCTCCGGGACTTCGTTAATTGCATGCCAATAAAAATGAACATCTGAAAGGTCGGCATTTCTTTCCCTCCAGGTTTTAAACTGTTCAAACAAAACCTGCAAAATGGCAAACAATTCTTGTTGAGTCCGATTGCCCAGAAGATAATTTCGCTTCCACATATTCCAGCTAATTAAATTATCATCACTATTAAGAAACAAGGCATGATCAATGGAAGCCCTAGCCCCCGGATCATTAACATGAGTGCCTTCGATAATAAGAATATCGCAGGTGATCTTCCGGGTTTCTTCCGGGCCCAACCGACCCTCCAGATGACGACAATAAGGGGTATACCGAAAAGAATCACCCCGGGCTATTGCTGCCAGACATCTGTCTCTCAAGTCCGCGCGATACTCTTTACCATCGTTGTTACCGGATGCACCATCGCCCAGATGACTGAACATTTCACGTCTGTCTGCGCGGGAGTGTAAAAAGGTATCAATCCCCAGCGTTTCAAGATTACAGGCCCTGCCTGCCAGATCCGGCTGTAATTGATGATAATTTGCAGCAGCAGCTCGAAGTTCTTGAGTAAATTCATCAAGAAAGGTGGATTTACCGGCTCCGGAAGGTCCATCCAGACCAATAGTAAAAGGTCTTGAAGAAGTACTTTCCCCTTCAAGATTACCCTGTCCAAGATTATAGAGATAATCAAGATAAGCATTAATTGCGAGTGCTTGAATAACCAGACTGTTTGATCCTTCAGCAGCAGCCCAGGGAATAGAAACAATAAAAACTATGAATAAAGAACGACGTCCCGTTCGAAGAAAATTCTTTATTTTTTTAATGAGCAAAACAACAACCTCAATCCAATAAATATGACCTTATCAAAAGTAGACTAAATCATTTCATTCTGCTGCCAGGAAGCTGACTTTATTTTACTCATAAAAAAACTCTGAAATAAACAAGGTTCCTTTCACTTTGAATACATTTCTATTTTACATCTTTTAAGCTATTTATTTAGCTACCCATAGGAGTCAGATAATTTCTGAATCAAGACTGCCTGAAACCTTATTTATTCCCCCTTTCATGCCGCTTTAGCGCCTTGCGTGCTCTCTGACGCACCATTTTTTGCTTCAGAGCCGAGAGTTTATCAATAAACAACACACCATCCAGATGATCAATTTCGTGCTGAAAAGCTTCTGCAAGGATACCCTCACCCTCAATCTCGAAAAATTGACCATAACGATCCTGAGCCCTGACTTTTACCCAGCCAGCCCGCTTAACCGCGGCCCAGCAACCCGGCAGTGACAGACAGCCCATCTCCATTTTCTGTTCACCTGACTTCTCAATAATCTCCGGGTTTGCAATGACCAGGGGCTGACTTTTATCAGATGAGACATCAATCACTGCCACTCTCATTCCCAAACCCACCTGGGTAGCAGCCAGTCCGGCACCATTGACGGCATACATAGTTTCGTACAGGTCATCCACGATTTTCTGAAAATCCGAACCAAAGTCAGTAACAGGAGTGGTGGGAGTTCTTAATGCAGGGTTGGATTCCGGAACCAGTTCTAAAATCGCCATGGGATTTCTTCTGTGTGTAGTTTGTTGGTTGTTACATAAAACTATAGACAGAAAAAAGCAGTGAAAATGGTCGGGGTAGAGAGATTCGAACTCCCGACATCCTGCTCCCAAAGCAGGCG
>NZ_JAHHPN010000724.1:0-35583 GCF_024606325.1 Endozoicomonas sp. ONNA1 | reverse complement strand
TGGCTATGATGCTGGGCATTATTACTAGAAGATTTGAGCATGTATCCATTCATTCGACTCCTGACCACTCTCCGCAGGGCCAACAAAGCCCCCAAAATTTCTGTTGACGCCATCAGTGAGAATCGCTTTCGCTGTATGCCATGGGATTTAGATCTGTTCATGGAAATGAATAATGGTCGGGTTTTGACGCTGTTCGATCTGGGCCGGTTTACTCTTTCTATTCAGAGCGGGCTGTCTGCTGTCCTTAAAAGGGAGAAATGGGGATTGGTGGTGGCAGGCAGTACCACTCGTTATCGAAAGCGGGTCCGAATGTTCGACAAAGTGACTACGTACACCCAGGTGACCGCGATGGATGAGCGATGGGTTTATATCATCCAGTCCATGTGGGTGAAAGGTGAACCGGCTTCTTCAGTCCTGTTAAGAACGGCTGTTACCGAGAAGGGCCGGATAGTCGCTACTGAACGCGTCAGAAAAGCCATGGATATGGAAGACTGGTCTCCAGAGCCGGAAGGTTGGGTAAAAGCCTGGATCGAAAGTGAAGATTCGCGTCCCTGGCCTCCTTTGTCAGCCCGCTCTGATAAGGGCTTTTAACTGGAAATATCCCGCTAAAAGCCCCGATGGCTTACTTCAGCAGGAATTTTTCCGGATGCGGCCAGATCTCACTCTCTGGCCGATCAAACTGAATCAACTCAATGAGCGTTCTTCCATCTTTGATGAAAGCTACAGTGACATGTTCTGCCGGAGAGGTGGGCTCAAGAACGACTTCTTTTCCTTTTATGGCTTCCTGAATATCGTCCACCTCAAAGGCAATATGGGGCGTGGTTTTTATAATCTCCGGTAATGTATTGTCTTCATCAAAATTCATCCACTCAACACCATAAGGGGTTTCGAAATACCCGGTGGCATGATGTTTCAGTTTCTCGTTATAGCAATCGTCTGATAGCTTTTCCCGGGTAGGTATCCCGACATGGTGAAAACGAAGTTGCTGCACTTGCTTGCTCTCAACTCTTCTCATTTGTAGTTGCTTGATTCTACTAGGGTATCGAGTGTGATGAACAGTGCGAATGCTTACGATTGATGTGCTCGGGCTATTCCGTCAGTGAGTGATGCTGGCCGCAAAATCATATAAACTGCCCCCATTTCTGACTTAGCCCGGAGAGCCTCCTATGGCGTCTGCCATTGATCATGAAATGATGTCCCGAGCCCTGCAACTGGCACGGAAAGGGTTGTACACCACAATGCCCAATCCCAGGGTTGGTTGTGTGATCGTGAAGGATGGCGTCATTGTTGGTGAAGGCTTTCATGAGCGTTCGGGCGAGCCCCATGCTGAAGTGCATGCTCTGGAAATGGCGGGTGACCGGGCTGAGGGAGCAACAGCCTATGTCACCCTTGAGCCCTGTAGTCATTTTGGAAAAACACCGCCCTGTGCGCAAGCACTGATCAGAGCTCGAGTGGGCAGAGTGGTTGCTGCTATGGAGGACCCTAATCCACTGGTGTCCGGTCGTGGTATGAGCCTGTTAAGTGATGCTGGCATTGAGGTTGAATCGGGTGTTCTTGAGCTCGAAGCGAAAACACTGAACCCAGGCTTTATCAAAAAGATGGTGACTGGACAACCTTATGTCCGGCTGAAGCTGGCCATGAGTCTGGACGGCAGAACGGCCATGGCAAGTGGTGAATCCCAATGGATTACCGGACCCGATGCCCGCAGTGAAGTTCAAAAGCTCCGGGCGCAAAGTTGTGCTGTTATTACGGGTGTTGGCTCTATTCTTCACGATAATTCTTCTTTGACCGTCAGAGCGCAAGAGTTGGGGCTCCCAGATGCTGAAAAACTCGCTCGAAGACAACCACTAAGGGTCGTTCTGGATTCATCTCTGCAAACCCCTGTAGACGCGAAAGTAGTCACCGGGCCCGGAAAGGTTCTGGTTGTCTGCACGGATCAGGCAGAACAGAACCGGCTGGCGCAGCTGGAGGCTGCCGGTGCCGAAGTGATTAGATTGAACCCCGGCAGACAGGTTGATCTGAACGCATTAATGAGCGAACTGGCTCAGAGAGATTGTCAGGAGGTCTTGCTCGAAACAGGGGCGACCCTTGCCGGAGCGGCTGTCAGTGAAGGACTGGTGGATGAGCTGAATATCTTCATGGCCCCAACCTTGATGGGGTCAGCGGCCCGGCCATTGCTGAACCTTCCCTTTCAGTCGATGTCAGAAAAGCTGGCTCTGAATATCTCTGATATCCGCGCTATTGGTGGTGACTGGCTCCTTAAGGCTACTTTCAAACAGAACACTGACGACTGAGATTCGCTATTCATGTTTACAGGTATTATCGAGGCTGTTGGTAGCCTGCAAAAAGTAGAACCCCGCTCTGGTGATCTGAGGCTAACGATTAACTCAGGTCGGTTGGATCTTTCAGACGTAAAACTCGGTGACAGCATTGCCACCAATGGTGTCTGCCTGACCGTGGTTGAATTGACCGGGCAGGGATATGTGGCTGATGTTTCCCTGGAAACGCTCGAATATTCAACGCTTTCGGGTCTGGCCGTCGGTTCTGCTCTGAATCTGGAAAAAGCTCTGACACCTTCAACCCGGCTGGGTGGTCACCTGGTCAGTGGTCATGTTGATGGTGTTGGTAAAATAGTCTCCATTGAACCTTCGGGGCGTTCAACGGTCTATTGGGTGGAAGCGCCCGTCAATCTGGCCCGGTATATTGCCCACAAGGGATCGATCACGGTAGATGGTGTCAGCCTGACGGTCAACAAGGTGGATGGCTGTCGCTTTGCTCTGAACATCGTGCCTCATACTCAGCAGGAAACCATTATTACCGGCTATCGTGCAGGAACAGAAATTAATCTGGAAGTGGATGTGCTGGCCCGGTATCTGGAAAGGTTGACGGACCCCAGCCTCAGGGAAGAGAGCCCATCGGCTCCTGCCAGTCTGACCGCCGGTTTTCTTGCTGAACATGGCTTTATGAAGTGATCGCTTCCAGCTTGGGTATGAAACCGTTAGAATACGCCGGTTTCGCATACCGGATGTATAGAAAACACACACGGGGGTGTTATGCAGCTTAACTCCATCGAAGAGATTATTGAGGATATCCGCCTCGGAAGACCTGTCATCCTGATGGATGATGAAGATCGTGAAAACGAAGGTGACCTGATAATCGCTGCTGAGAAGATCACTCCTGAGATCGTGAATTTCATGGCCCGTGAAGCCAGAGGTTTGCTATGCCTGACTCTGACCGGAGAACGCTGCGATTTTCTGGGACTGCCACCGATGGTGACTTCGGAAGACAATTCATCGGGCTTTGGTACACCCTTTACCGTTTCCATAGAAGCGGCAGAAGGGGTAACAACAGGTATTTCGGCCCATGACCGGGCAAGAACGATTCGGGTAGCCGCGGATCCTCTGACTCGCCCCGGCGATATTGTTCAGCCAGGTCACGTGTTCCCATTGAGAGCCCAGCCTGGCGGTGTACTCAGCCGTGCGGGTCATACTGAAGCCGGTTGTGATCTGGCCCGTCTGGCCGGACTGACGCCGGCAGCCGCTATTATTGAGATCATGAATGAAGACGGCACCATGGCTCGTCGTCCTGATCTGGAAGTGTTTGCCAAAGAGCATGATCTGAAAATCGGCACCATCGCCGATCTGATCAACTACCGAATCCTGAATGAGAAAACCGTCGAAAAGCTAGAGCGGCGCTCTCTGGATACCGATTTTGGCCAGTTTGATATGACGGCCTACAAGGATTCCATCAGCGGTGCGACGCACATTGCCCTGACCAAGGGCTATATTACACCGAACTCACCGGCGCTGGTGCGAGTTCATGCTATGGAACCTTTTCGTGATCTGCTGTCGGCACATCCTGAAAACGGTAAATCCAGCTGGCCACTGCACAAAGCAATGGCCAAGGTCGCCAGTGAGGGGCGTGGCGTGATTGTGTTGCTCGACTCCGAGTCGAGGCTTGATCTGGGCGGGGCCCTGGAAAAGTTCTCGGAAGGCAAGAGTAACAGCAACGGTATGTCCGGCGCGTATCTGACCATAGGCACTGGTTCACAGATTCTGCGTGATCTGGGAGTGGGTAAAATGCGCCTGCTTAGCTCACCGATTCGCTTCGCGGCCCTGTCCGGATTTGATCTGGAAATTGTTGAATATATTCCGTGTGAAGACTGATTGTCAGAGCACATTGTTGTAAGTGCAACAGACACAAAGATTTATTGAGGAAAACGCAATGTCATTGCAAACCATCGAAGGTACTCTGCAGGCAAATGGCGGCAAGTATGCGATCGTTGTTGGCCGCTGGAATGCCTTTGTTGTAGAAAGTCTGCTCAATGCCGCTGTGGACAGTTTGACCCGTCACGGTGTTGCGGAACAGGATATCACTATCGTCCGGTGCCCGGGCGCGTTCGAAATTCCACTGACGGTTAAGAAAGTTGCCAAAACCCAACGCTTCGACGCCATTATTGCCCTGGGTGCTGTCATTCGTGGTGGCACACCACACTTTGAATTCGTTGCTAACGAATGTGTGAAAGGCCTTTCCCACGTGAATCTGGACGAAGAAATTCCAGTGAGTTTCGGTGTTCTGACCGTAGATACCATCGAGCAGGCTATCGAGCGTTCCGGTACCAAAGCGGGTAACAAGGGTGAAGAGGCTGCCATGGCGGCTTTCGAAATGGTATCCCTGCTCAAGAAACTGGAGGCCTGAGTTGTCTACTGAGAAGCAGGAAGCCGGGCAGAAATCTGCCCCGCGTCCAAAACCATCTGCCCGTCGTCGTGCACGTCAACTGGCGTTGCAGGCGTTATACCAGTGGCAGATGTCCCAGGCATCCATCACCCAGATTGAAATGCAGTTTCGTGCGGACAACGATTTCAGCAAGGTGGACGACGGCTATTTTCACATGTTGCTGACCGGGATTGCCCGCGAAGCCAGTCGACTGGATGACGCCATGTCGCCGCTGCTGGATCGTCCTATCGCACAATTGGACCCGGTTGAAATGTCGGCCCTTCGCATTGGTTGCTATGAACTCATGAACCGCTCCGATGTCCCGTACCGTGTTGTCATCAACGAAGCTATTGAGTTGGTTAAGCGTTTTGGTGCTCAGGATTCTCACCGTTACATCAACGGCATCCTGGACAAGCTGGCACCCCGTGTTCGTCCTGATGAAGTGCGCAACTTCCGTCGGAAGTAATCGGTTTTCGATCAGGAGATAATGCTATTCTCTCCTGATCTTTCAAGCCGTATTGCAGCGCGTTAAACTCGTATTTTAGCTTGGCTGGAACCTCTCATGGCGCTTGGCGAATTTGATCTGATTCGCAGTTTCTTCGATCGTCCGGGTCTTCGATCGTCATCAACTGATGTCGTTGGTATAGGCGACGATTGTGCACTTCTGTCTCTTCAACCCGGTCAGCAACTGGCCCAGTCTCTGGATACGCTGGTTGAAGGCATTCACTTCCCGAAAAACTGTGACCCCTATCTGCTGGGTTATCGTGCGCTGGCCGTTAATCTCAGTGATCTCGCCGCTATGGGGGCAAAACCCCATAGCTTTATGCTGGCTTTGACCATGCCAGAATCGAATGATACCTGGCTTCAGTCGTTTTCTGATGGTTTGGCAGAGCTGGCGTCAATCCATCAGATAGGGCTGATCGGGGGAGACACCACCCAAGGGCCTTTAACCCTCTCGATACAGGTACAGGGAACATTATCCGGAGCCATTGCGCTACGGCGAAATGGCGCTCAAGTCGGGGATCTGATTTATGTCAGCGGTTGTCTTGGGGACGCTGCTGGTGCACTACCTGATATTTTGCGAGGTGAGAACCCAAAGAGTGCTCGCACCCTTGAACAGCGCCATCTGCTGGAGCGCTACTATCGACCGGCACCCAGAATCGCATTGGGTCAGTGGTTGCTGGAAAATGGCGCCACGGCTGCTCTGGATATTTCCGATGGTCTCCTGGGCGACCTGGGGCACATTCTCAAAACCAGTCAGGTTGGTGCTGAACTCAATACTTCATCGGTGCCCGTCTCCAAAGAGCTGGAAAGTTTGCTGGGTATGGAGAAAGCCACAGAGCTGGCGCTGACCGGTGGTGATGATTATGAGTTGTGTTTTACATGGCCCGATCGAAAAAAGCTACTGCTTCCTGACAGTTTATTGACAGATAATCCTGTAACCTGCATCGGTCGTATAACTTCCGCTTCCGGGCTGGTGGATGCAGAGACGGCACAGCCCCTTTCTCCCCGAGCCTATCAGCACTTTTAGTGACGTCTTTTTTATGAAAGAACATTCTTTCATGGGCTATAGGTACTTATGAGTAAAACACCTTCAGTCTGGAAAAATCCGGTCCACTTTTTTGCCTTTGGTCTGGGCAGTGGCTTGTCGCCTGTCGCACCGGGAACCTTTGGTACCGTAGCGGCCATTCCCTTCTATCTGATGTTCCAGTACCTGCCGCTCTGGAATTACTTTCTGGTACTGGTTGTCAGTATTGTTCTGGGTATCTGGCTGTGTGGGAAGACCTCTAAAGATCTGGGTGTCCATGACCATCCGGGTATTGTCTGGGATGAGTTCGTCGGTTACTGGATCACCATGCTGGCCGCTCCCTGCGGCTGGGAGTGGGTGTTGACCGGTTTCATCCTGTTCCGAATCTTCGATATCTGGAAACCCTGGCCGATCGGTTGGTTGGACAAAAAAGTGCATGGCGGTCTGGGTATCATGATAGACGACATCGTTGCCGGTATTTTTGCGCTTATCTTTCTTCAGGTGATTGCTTATTTTGTGCTGTGATGGTTTGCTCCCTGCTGAGTCTCAAAGCCATCATGTTGAGTGAAGGCATTGAGATACGGCGGGTGTTGGCACCCCATTTCCCGAAAGTGGAAAAAACCTGAATCTGAAGCTGCTTAATAAGACTTTTTAGTCATCATCCGGATGTCAGAGTCTATCGGTAGCTGAAAGTCCACAGTGGACAGTACAATATTATCCACTGTATTTATCAGACGAGCGTTGATGTAAACGGTCTGACTGCCAAGCGCATAGGTTCCAGTCAAAATTGCATCTGCGTTGTAATCTTTGCTGATAGCGGCAAGTTGGCGAGATAAAGTAAATTCGCCCCCTCGTTCATTACTGATAAAAACACTGTTTCGCATTTTGATTTCAATCAGTTCGTAACCCCGGTCGGACAGTCTTGATGAAAGTTGCTCAGATAAAATTCTTCCCAGTGTTGAGGTAGCGCTCAAACTATCGATATCGGCCAGACTGGTTGACAAAATGGTGGAGCCTTCTGGCAATAAGTCACTGGCTTTGGAGTGTAAAGTTGCAGCCGCAATTTTACTGATTCCAACCAGATCTATGCGCGGTGGCTCTTCGTAAACGGGTTGGCTTTCACAAGCTGCCAAGAAGAGAGAAACCAGTAGGATAGACAATCGGATAAGTATGGCTTTCATCTCACAAACCTCCCGCTTCTTGATCTGTCAAACTAACAGAACCTGGTGTTTTGAACTGCTTAACAGATTGATCTGTTATGTAGTAAACATGGGTTTCTGAAAACTGGATGCTACTGCCTTCCTTGACTCTTGTTGTCACGGCAATTTCAGAGTTTGTCCGGCTGGACTTACTGCTCATATATTCAGCCGCAACGACCGCAGGGATCACCCCGTAACCATTGGTTTCAACGATAAACCAGGCACTTGCAAGTCCAATAGACATTGGGAACCCGGTGCCTTTGTCCCTGTCATTGGGGTGACGAACAACATCGACATCAATTTCCAGCTCTGAAAAAGTGGGTGAAGGGGAAAGAGTGACATCCACATCTTTTTTGACCAGCTCACTGACCAGTTGCTTTGAAAATACTTTTGAAAAATCAGTGCTAAAACGACTTTCATCAATGTACAAAGACTTACTGAGCAAATCACCATCCTTTATCAACTGGTCTGAAAGATGATTAGCGATCACCCCCCAATGTTGAGCAGACTGGAGTTTTGTCTGGGAGGTTTGACTGACACTGGAGGCTTTAGGAAGCGGGCTACAGGCCGTTATGCAGAGCAGTGAAAACAACAGCGGTAGATAATGGTACTTGATCATGTCTCTTTAGATTCTTCTTTATTAGGCGACATATGTACGGCTAACTCTACCTGATATGAAGTCCTGTGTCTCTTGGTTTGTACGAATAAATACCTATAATTCTAAGGGTGTTTTTGGTTTTTGTTGTTTGTACGACGATGGTAACTATACATCGCTGTCATTCACCTATTCGGCAAAAATTTATTCTTTTGTACGGCATAAGTCGCAATTAACTTTTCGGCAGAGTTCAACGACTTGACCCTGATGCTTTCGGTGCGCAAGATAGAGCCTAAACAGAATTGGGTTATAACCCGCCACGGGTAATCAATACTAAAAAATAGAATGAAATCAGTGTTCTCTTTCAGGTTCTTTGCTGGAGTGTTTGCCAGCCTGTCATGGTTCTTTTCTGCCTCTTCCCATGCCGTCGATGTCAGGGTAGTCGCCTTGTTCCCAGACAAGGCTCTGGTGTTCATTGATGGTGAGCGTCAATTTCTGAAGGTAGGCCAACAACCGGTAAAAGGAGTCAGGCTGATTGATGCCAGCAGTCGGAAAGCCCGGGTTGAAATCAATGGCGTAGCGAAAGATTATTTTCTCAGTCGTGATATGGGTGATGGTATTCAATCACCGGAGCTTCTGACTGCTCGAATCAACAGAAGCAATGATGGGCAGTACCTTGCCCAGAGTATTATTAACAATAAACCTGTTCAGGTGTTGGTGGATACCGGAGCAAATGTTGTGGCTATCAGCAGTGCCACAGCTGACCGGCTTGGCATCCGATACCAGGATGGCAGCCCGATTCGTGTCGAAACCGCCAGTGGAGTGGTCAAAGGCTTTCAGGTGATGTTGAATTTCGTGATGGTCGGCGGTATTCGGGTTGCTAATGTTGAAGCCACAGTGATTGAAGGCAGTAGCCCTGAAACCGTGTTACTGGGCATGAGTTATCTGAAGCACATCCGATTCAGTGAAGAAGGTGGGGTCATGACATTGCAGGCTCCTTATTAGCTCGCCTGTAACATCTTGTACTGTTACAATTCCACCCCACGACTGTCTTGAGGAGTAGTGAGTGTCTGTTCGTTACGTTGCAGAGTCTCGCTTGCCCACCCCTTTCGGTGAGTTCATCATGCATGGATTTGAAGAGAGTGGCACCGGCAAGGAGCATCTGGCTCTCACCATGGGGGATGTGAGCGAGGGTGGTCCCGTTCTGGCGCGGGTCCATTCAGAGTGTCTGACCGGAGATGCTCTTTTCAGCATGCGCTGTGATTGCGGTCCCCAGCTTGAGGCGGCCATGCGCAAGATTGCCGAAGCGGGTCGCGGGGTGATTCTTTATCTGCGTCAGGAAGGCCGTGGAATAGGTTTGATGAACAAAGTCCGGGCTTACCAGCTTCAGGATACAGGTCTGGATACTGTAGAAGCCAATGAAGAACTGGGTTTCGCCGCTGACTTGCGCAAGTACGATATGTGCAAGACCATGCTGGATCACCTGGGGGTTACACAACTAGTACTGATGACCAACAACCCAAAGAAGGTGGAAGCCCTGGCCCGTCAGGGGGTTGATGTTGTTCATCGTCAGCCCCATCAGACCGGGCAGAATCCCCACAATGAGAAGTACCTGACCACCAAGGTCTGGAAGCTCGGGCATTTGTACGATACCGCGTAATACTTGAGCCGGAGCCAGGTGCGACCTGTTACTGGCTCTTCATGTATTTTGCTTGAAATGAGTTCATCTCCTTCCCTGATAATCCCTTTATCCTATTGTGTGCAGCTTGGCGCGCGCGATTTCCTGAAGGAAACCAGAGCGGGTTCGGTATGCCGGATCAGCTTCCACCAACCTGTCGATCTTCCGCAACATTATGAGCGTGAAGGTCTGCTAATGCCCCACACTCGATCAGAGAATGGCTATCGATGGTATGGGCAGAATGAAATCAAACGTCTTGAAGCGATCATGGCTTACCGTGCTTTCGGCACACCGGTCAGCAATATTGTGCGACTTCTCGACGGTGAAGACGATAGGGAGCAAGAACGCATTTTGCGTGGCCAGCTGCTGGCTCTTGAGCATGAGATTCAGAAGTTGCGCCAGCAGCAAAAAGCCACTGTATTGCTGCTTAAACAACCTTTATTACTGGAGCAAAATATGGTCAACAAAGATCGTTGGGTAGAAATTATGAAAGCGGCCGGGTTCAGCGAGGAGGATATGAAAAGCTGGCATCAGCAGTTTGAAAAAATGGAGCCGCAGGCGCATCAGGAATTTCTGGAGTCACTGGGCATTGATAAAGAGGAGATCGATAAAATCCGCGGCTGGTCCAGACAGCCCTAAAAACCTATAGACTTTCCATCCGGTCCACTGATAATAGCTTTTGCCGTGACATCTGGCGATTTAAGAATATGAGGTCAGCTATGGGGATTTTTGAACGCTATCTCAGCCTTTGGGTTGCTTTGGGCATATTTGCAGGGCTTTTTGGTGGACTGCAATTTCCAGAATTCTTTGAGGCTCTTGGCCAATGGCAATACGCCAGCATTAATCTGGTTATCGCGGTACTGATCTGGCTGATGATCTATCCAATGATGATGCAGGTGGATTTCTCTGCCATTAAAAACGTTCATCGTCGTTCAAAAGGGTTGATCATCACCGTCACTATTAACTGGTTGATCAAGCCTTTCACCATGGCACTGCTGGCCGTATTGTTTATTCGCTATGTTTTTGGCGACTGGATCAGTCCTGAGCTGGGTAAAGAGTATACTGCCGGTATGATTCTACTGGGTGTCGCACCCTGTACTGCCATGGTTTTTGTCTGGAGTCAGTTGACCAGGGGAGACCCTAACTACACTCTGGTTCAGGTCGCCATCAATGACCTGATCATGCTCATTGCGTTTGCTCCCCTTGCCGCCTTTTTGCTGGGAGTAACAGAGGTATTTGTACCCTGGAATACCCTGTTTCTGTCCGTCGGACTGTTTGTGGTGATACCAGTGCTTGCAGGCTGGTTGACCCGAAAAGCTGTTCGCAGCGAACAAGCACTGAGTCTATTTCTGACAGGCATCAAGCCCTTTTCGATCATTGGGTTAATTGGCACAGTCATTCTTCTGTTTGGGATTCAGGCCAACACGATTATTGCCCATCCCCTGGATATCTTCCTGATTGCCATACCCCTGATCATCCAGACCTATCTGATTTTTGCCATCACCTATTTATGGATGAAGAAGTGGAAGCAACCCCATAACATTGCCTCACCTGGTGCAATGATTGGTGCCTCCAACTTTTTTGAACTGGCTGTTGCCGTGGCCATCAGTCTTTTTGGACTGAATTCCGGGGCCGCTTTGGCAACGGTTGTGGGTGTTTTGGTGGAAGTGCCGGTGATGTTGTCACTGGTTGCCTATGCTAATCGAACACGACAGTCATTCACTGAACGGGAGTCTTCCTGATCAGTGACTTTCGAATCGCAGACACCCCGGATTTTCAGAGGCAATGGCTATCAATAAAGTGTTCAGGAGATTCAGGATAGTCATATATAGCGATTTCAGTTTGTGGCTGAAGGCATTAGAATAGCGCCAATTTAAAACAGACTGGATCTTCGGAGCCCTGATTCCTATGTCCTCACGTCGTGAGCTAGCCAATGCCATCCGCGCCCTGAGTATGGACGCTGTACAGAAAGCCAAGTCCGGACACCCCGGTGCCCCAATGGGTATGGCTGATATTGCTGAAGTATTGTGGCGTGATTATCTGAATCACAACCCGGTTAACCCTCAGTGGGCTGACCGGGACCGTTTTGTTCTGTCCAACGGTCACGGCTCCATGCTGCTTTACTCTTTGCTGCATTTGAGCGGTTACGATGTGTCTGTTGAAGACCTCAAGAACTTCCGTCAGTTGCACTCCAAAACCGCAGGCCACCCTGAGTACGGTTACGCTCCGGGCATCGAGACTACTACCGGTCCTCTGGGTCAGGGTATTGCCAATGCCGTGGGTATGGCAGTTGCCGAAAAGACTTTGGCGGCTCAGTTCAACCGGGAAGGTCACAACATTGTTGACCACCACACCTATGTCTTCATGGGTGATGGCTGCATGATGGAAGGTATTTCCCATGAGGTGTGCTCTCTGGCAGGCACTCTGGAGCTGGGTAAACTGATCGTTTTCTACGACGACAATGGTATCTCCATTGATGGCGAAGTAGAAGGCTGGTTCACCGACGACACCGTGCAGCGTTTCGAAGCCTACAACTGGCACGTTGTTCCAAATGTTGACGGTCATGACCCTGAAGCAATACGTGTTGCTATCGAAGCAGGCCGTGCGGAAAAAACCAAACCTACTCTGATCTGCTGCAAGACTGTCATCGGTTTTGGTTCTCCTAACAAGGAAGGCAAGGAAGAGTGTCATGGTGCCCCCCTGGGTGACGAAGAGATCAAATTAACCCGTGAGCGTCTGGGTTGGGAACATCCTGCTTTTGAAATCCCGTCCGACATCTACAGCCATTGGGATGCCAAAGAAACCGGTACCGCTAAAGAAACCGTATGGAACGAAAAGTTTGCTGCTTACCAGTCTGCTCACCCTGAACTGGCGGCTGAATTTGTTCGTCGTCAGAAAGGCGAACTCCCTGCTGACTTCTCTGCCAAGGCAGATGACTTCATTAAGTCCTGTCAGGCAGAAGGCGAGAAAGTCGCCAGTCGTAAGGCTTCCCAGAACACCCTGAATGCTTTTGGTCCGCTGTTGCCAGAACTGCTGGGTGGTTCTGCTGATCTGGCGGGCTCCAACCTGACTCTGTGGAGTGGTTCCAAAGGCGTTAAGCCTGCTGACGCCACTGGTAACTACGTGTTCTACGGCGTCCGTGAATTCGGCATGACCGCCATGATGAACGGTATCGCCTTGCACGGTGGTTTCGTACCTTACGGTGCAACCTTCCTGGTCTTCATGGAATACGCCTGTAACGCTGTGCGCATGGCGGCTCTGATGAAGCAGCGCAGTATTCTGGTTTATACTCACGACTCTATTGGTCTGGGTGAAGACGGTCCCACACACCAGCCAGTAGAACAGATTGCCAGCCTGCGCCTGACGCCTAACGTGAATGCATGGCGTCCTTGTGACACCGTTGAATCGGCGGTGGCCTGGAAACATGCGATCGAGCGTGAAGATGGCCCCAGTGCACTGATCTTCTCCCGTCAGGGTCTGCCCTGTATGCATCGTGAAGCTGATCAGGTAGTGGACATTGCCCGTGGTGGTTATGTACTGAAGGATTCCGAAGGTACTCCTGAACTGATCCTGATTGCTACCGGTTCTGAAGTGGAACTGGCCATGAACGCTGAAGCTGCCCTGA
Source organism: Endozoicomonas sp. ONNA1 (assembly GCF_024606325.1). Classification (NCBI taxonomy): domain Bacteria; kingdom Pseudomonadati; phylum Pseudomonadota; class Gammaproteobacteria; order Oceanospirillales; family Endozoicomonadaceae; genus Endozoicomonas; species Endozoicomonas sp. ONNA1. Next base: position 22,242 of record NZ_JAHHPN010000724.1, on the reverse strand, counting down.
CCGCTCAGGGCCGTAAGGTCCGCGTTGTATCCATGCCATCCACTGAGGTTTTCGATGCTCAGGATGCGCAATACAAGCAGATGGTTTTGCCTCTTGAAGTCCCTGCCCGTATCGCGATTGAAGCCGCTGCGGCTGACTTCTGGTACAAGTACGTTGGCCTGGACGGACGGGTCATCGGCATGACCACTTTCGGTGAGTCTGCACCGGCCGGTGATCTCTTTCCATACTTTGGGTTTACTGTAGAAAATATTGTTGCTGCCGCTGAAGAGATTCTGGACTGATAGCAACAACAGGGAACCTGACGCCCTGAATGGCTTTTAAAAGCCTGCGAAAAAACGGCAGATGGTTGATATCAACTGCCGTTTTTTAATTCTATCTATAAGAAGAGATATGTCGTTTTAATTCTGGAACCTTAAACCAGGTTTGACTGCCATTAAAAATGGATCGAGATAAATAGGTTTTCAATTGTTCAATATTTTCAATGGTTAATTTTTTCATAAAAGCTTGTTTTTTTGGTCCGGTTTTTCCCGGGAATAAATGTGAAGCCAGATCCTTTAAAACTGAGGGATTATCAGAGAAAATGATATTGAGAAGTCTCTTCTGAGAGTCATCTAATTCTTTATTTATGTCATCAAGCGTTGCGGGTGCACAATTTGCACGACGAACTTCGCGGAGCGTTTCCAAGATCTCACCAATTTCATCATCAAGCTCTGATGGCAGTATAATCTCTTTTTGCATTGTTCTGGCTGATCTTTTTTCTTCGGTGTGTAAACCTTTTTGATTCAGGTTTTTAACTCTGTTGATTATTTTGTTTTTTTGTTTTTCGGTTGCTATTTCTACGTCTGACTTGCTGAAGTCTATTTCAGAGTCTTGCTTGTTTTTATCGTAATCGAATAGCAGCTCTTCCCCCGGTTTTATATCGCTTATAGCGACAACCACTAGCTGAATACTGTCCTGATTCCCCCATTCTACCGTATCACTGCCTGAACAGCGGATCATGACATTGGGTTCCTTGGAGTGATTCAGGAATCGGATATCCTTCTTACCGTCACGGCCAATTTCAATGGCCGGTCTGCCAGATTTTGCAATAAAAGCACCCGACCAGGCGACATAGGAGTCGTTTTCCGGGAAATCGATCTGATTGCCCATATCCTTCATCGTAAAGACATGATATTTGCCAGTATGACAATTACGGATTCTGTAAACCAGCGGTCCATCGTAGTGACATACTTCCTCATCCTTTTTAAAGCTCCGGGTAGCAATGACACCGGTACCGTGTACCACGCCTTCTGTTGAACTTTTTATACCGGGAGTGGTGAATGATTCAGTCCCTGGCGATGTTGGTGTCGATGCTCTTTCTGAAGCCGGAGATTCAGGGGAATACATTGCTCCTTGTCCATCAGCAGCAGGATTTCCACCATTCTGAGTAAAACGTAGAAGTTCAGAGGATATCAAGTCTTTAAAAGATGACAGGCTTTTTATGATTTTTGAATAATTTTCTCCGGGAACTACTCTGGTCCTTCTGGCTTTTAAAAGATCCATTGAATGTTTAAATATCGTCTCCGTCGCATCAAAACAACCATGCTTGCAACTGGATGGCAGAGATTTCTCGGCTACCTCGCTTTCTTCAACTTGCCGTAAGCATGATTTTTTTGCCGGGGGAGCAGCCGTGTCCACTTCGTCAAATCGACGTAACCTTGGCATTTGGCCAAGCCCAGATCCAGTGGGTTGCATTGTCATATCCTCCATGGTTCTATTTGGTATTCCAATTTTTTGACCGTAAGGACAGTTTTAAGTTCAAAAGGTGACTACTTCCCGTATTTGGATTCGAGATAATCCAAGAATTTACGTTTAAGCTTTTCACGATTAAAAGTAAAAGTGTATCCCTCAGAGCCCACTGCCTGATAACGCACTCTATCAGGTTCTGCATCTTCAAAAGATGGCAGATTCCTTTCTCTACGAGCGTTTTGTAATAAAACTATGATTTTCGAGCACAAATCTTGATTGTACCCGTTATAAGCGAAATTAATAGCATTAACACCATTGTTAGCTTCATCAAGAATTTGAGGGTTAGCTCCCCAGACTAATAATTGTTCCACTACATTTGCATGCCCTTTCATGGTTGCAAGCATGAGTACTGTTCGCCCATTAGTCCCATTAGTTAATTCAAATGTCTGGTCTAATTGTTCCTGATTGACGAACAGAGCCTTAACTAAATCCAGTTTTCCGAATCTGCATGCAAGAGCAAAAGGCGTAATAGCAGGGTAAAAAAGGTTCTCATCAATTGAAAATACGCCTGTGCACTTGGCAAGTTCATCGGCCCCATACTCGGATATCAGGCTTTTAGCTTTTTCAATATCAGCATCAGTATTATCAGCGTCTGTAATTATCTTGAAAAGCCTCTCAACAATACGCTCCAGTTTGTCACGATCTGTCGAGATAGCCATAGCATCTCTTTTCATCATTTTGCACGGTACAGCTTCGGCGCCCGGGTCATCAGTGTTTGACCTTACCTGTGCTTTGGAGCTATGCCAACAATTATTTGGAGTAGCTTCATCTGAAGCTGTAACCTGGGAAGAGGCTTCAATCTTGCGTTCCACGACGGGAGAATAATGTACTTTATTATCATTTTCTTGTGAAGTTATTTGTGACTGTGGACCAATGGTTGTGACACCGGCACCTGTAAAAGTCGCATCACTCTTATCTTGTGCAACGGCATGAGTCATTTCATTTAGACGTCGTGGCTGAGTGCCAGCCTTTGGGATATCCATATTTAAACACCTCCGTATTTAATATTGTGATTGAAAACAACCATGTCATTTAACATTACAATTGCTCTGACAATATTAATTAACCAAGGTTCCTAAGTTTTCTTCTAATATTTAGAAAAACGAAAATTGCTAAAAAAGACGGGGTCTGTAGATCAATGGAGCTGAATTAAGCCGTTAATTTCTCCATAGCGAGAGCTATCACATTCAGGCATTAACCGGAATAGACCCAAGGAAGGGTCACGGATTATACACCCATGACTATTCCTTGGATAAAGATTCGAGAAGACTCGGGTTTGTAGAACGGAGAGTAGAACGGAAAAGTGCGTGAAGAACCGGGTCTCCATCACAGATTATAGCGAAAGCAACGGGGTTTACAGATAGGAATTTTTCAAGAAGTTCCGGGCGTTCAGAAAGAATTCCTGTAAAGTCACAATAATGATTATCTTCCCCAGTATCTGTAATGTAATCACTAATAAGAGCGGGTTCTTTAAAAGGCGGTAGACCCCTTTCATTACGATAGTCTATTAATAAATCTCTGATTTTAATGCATAATCCTGGATTGTTCGCGTTAAAACCTAAATTAAGACGATCAACACAATTGTTATCTTCATCAAGAATTAGAACATTAGCTCCCCATGTTAACAATTGCTCCACTACATTGGCATGACCATGAATAACTGCAAGCATGAGTGCTGTACGTCCATTAGTCCCATTTTCTATATCAAATGTCTGGTTTAATTGTTCCTGATTCACGTACAGAGCCTTGACTAAATCCAGCTTACCGAATCTGCATGCAAGAGCAAAATGTGTAATAGCAGGATAAGATCTGGTGGTATTTATATGAAAAGAAAATGGGACTGTATACTTGGCAAGTTCATCGGCCCCATACTCGGATACTAACCTTACGGCTTCAGAAGTATCAGCATCAGTGCTATCAGGGTCTGTAATCACTTTAGCAAGGCTCTCTGCAAAACGTTCAAAGCTGACACGTCCGCCAGAGATAGCCATAGCATCACTTTTCATTATTTTGCACAGTTGAGATACGGTGTCTGAGCCATCAGCCAATGGCCTTTTCTGTGCGTTTAAACTATCCCTACTATCGCTTTGAGCCGCTTCATCTGATTGAGCGTACGCGCTAATATTACGATCCACGATGAAAGGGGCAGAGTCTTGGGGATAACTTTCTTGTAAAGTTGTTTGCCGTGGTAGCCCTGTCTTTGCGGCAATGTCACTCATAAAAGCACTAACTTTCTTATCTCGTGTAACTACAGTAGTCATATCACCATAACATAATGGCTGAGTGCCAGTTTTTGATATATCCATATTTTAATAACTCCTTGATTTATTTTTATGTAAACATGCTTTGGAATTTCATTACATAGTTACTCAGACAGCGCTAATCAGCCAAAGTTCCTTTTTACTTTGGCAAAAACGCTAATTTCTCAAAAAGAGTGGGATAACATGCTAACAAGCCATGTCCTGACGCCAAGATATCCTTGGCAACGTTAATCCTGACCACAGGCAAGACATTTAAAAACCTTCCTGTGACTTATGGCTGTCTTCATTTTGTAGATCAATGTCACTGACTTAAGGCGTTAATCTCTTCATAGCAAGGGCTATTAAATTCAGGAACTAACCGCAATAAATCCAAGGAATAGTCATGGGTTATGACCCCATGACTATTCCTTGGATAAAGATTCGAGAAGATCCGGGTTTTTAGAAAGGAGGAGTTCCATAAGCTCCGGGCTTTCACGACGAATATGACTGAGAAAACCCGGTTTTTCAGAAAAGAATCTTTCAAGTAATTCCGGGTATTTAATAACGAGGTATGACAAAAACTGCGGGCTTTCACCAGCGAGTTGACTCAGAAAACCCGGGTTATCAGAAATGAATTTCTCAAGAAATTCCGGATGTTCAGAAAAGAATTCCGGAATGTTAACAGAAATCACCCTTTTCTCAGTATCTTCAATGTAATAACCACTCATAGCGGGTTCTTCAAGAGGTGGTAGATTCCTTTCTTTGCGATAGTCTGCTAATAATTCTCTGATTTCAATGTATGAATCAGGCCTGCCTGCGTTAAGAGCTGAATTAAGATGCTCGGCGCACCTGTTATCTTCATTAAGAATTAGAGGATCAGCCCCCAAGTCTAATAAATACTTCACTACATTTGCATGGCCATGAATAACTGCAAGCATGATTGCTGTATTTCCATTAGTCCCATTTTCCATATCAAATGTCTGGTTTAATTGTTCCTGATTCACGTACAGAGCCTTAACTAAATCCAGCTTACCGAATCTGCATGCAAGAGCAAATAGAGTAATAGCAGGGAAACTTCTAGTGGTCTTCATATGAAAAGAAAACGGGATTGTTAACCTGGCAAGTTCATCGGCACCGTACTCAGCTATCAACCTTACAGCTTCCGAAGTATCAGGGTCAGTGCTATCAGGGTCTGTAATCACCTTTACAAGGCTCTCTGCAAAACGCTCCGGGTTGGCATCTCCTGTAGAGATAGCCATAGCCTCTCTTTTCATTATATTGCGCTGTTGGGATTCGGCCTCTGAGTCATCAGTGAATGGCTTTTTCTGTGTTTTGAAACTATCACTACTATCACTCTGAGCAGCTTCATTTGAAGTTGAAGCTTGTGAATACGCTTGAATATTACGATCCACGATGGGTGTGGCAGAGTCTTGGGTATCACTTTTTCGTAAATTTATTCGCAGTGGTAGCTCTAACCTTGCGAATACGTTAATCGAAGAAAGCTTACCATCTTTATCGTGTGTAACTTTAGTAGTCACTTCATTAGCAGTCAGTCCATCATAATTGAATGGCTGAATGCCAGCTTTTGATATATCCATACTTAAACATCTCCGTAAGTAATTTTATGTAAACCCAATTGGAAATTTCATTCCATAACCAGCTAAGACAGCAATAATCAACCAGAGTTCCTTGTTACCTTGCGAAAAACGCAAATATTTTAGAAAAAGACCGGGAAGTTGAAAGCTTAAGTTACTGCTACGAGTTTGTAGACCGCTTCGATCAACTCGCTAATGCCTTTCTCCCTCAAGTTGGTTGAAGCCGGTGAGTTGTGTGTATCCAGCTTGATCACTTCAAACCGCGGTGAATATAAAGCTCTGACTTCCTGCTCCTGAACCGAAAAAGGAGGGCCCGAAACCAGATCCTGATCATACTCAACCGTGATCAAAAGGCCTTCCTGTAAATGGGGTGCAGTGTTTAACAGTTGTTCAACGTATTGCTGTCTCATCTCCCGGGGCAATGCAACCAGAGCGGCACGGTCGTAAAAAACGGTGCTGTCAATGAAGCCCTTGGGTAAAGCAAAGAAATCACCTTCGAGGATATGTATATCATCGGCTTGCCAATGTCGGTAAGCCTGAACCTCTGTCACTGCCGGTTGCAGTGACTGCTCCTGATAGAACGATTCCACAGCGGCTTTTACCAGCTCTGTACCGATCACTTCCAGCCCCTGTTGTCTGAGCCAGACCATATCCAGACTCTTGCCACACAATGGCACCAGCACTGAGCGGACTTCTGACAGGTTCAGTTGTGGCCAGAATTTCAATAATGTCCCGTTGAATTCAGATCTGTGAAAACCAATCCGTCCTTCTTTCCAGCGATTAACCCAGTCAGGATTGCTCATTGTTGTCCTCTCATGCATTTAAGCCGTGTGTGGCCTGAGTTTGTCGATCAGCACTGACAAAACACTGATAACGGCAAAGCTTACGAGATATACCAGAGTGCACCCCTGATATTATAAATTTGCCTATCAAATATATTTTTTTATGTCGATAAGACTTAAGATAGCGTTATAAAACTGCCATCTCTTCTGTATACGACAGCGAACTTATTTTTATTCCTCAACCTTGCGACGGCAGTGTCGCAACCTTGCATCTGTGCAGCCCAGACAGAAGGAATACAGCACAAACATTTAATGATTTCAGCGACTCATCCGCGTGATCCAAGGAAGTACATGACCATCAATATCGAAAGCAGTCCTGAGCCAAAAGCAACCAGGCAAGAAGATAAAAAACATGGCATTTCAATGAGCCATAGCCGCGACAGGCTACTTTTCATACTGACCCTGGGTGCCTTAACCGCACTTGGCCCTATGGCAGTCGATCTCTATCTCCCGGCAATCCCTGCGATTGCAAAAGAGTTGGGAGAACCCCTGAGCATTATCCAGTATACACTCAGCGCCTACACTGTGGGCTTTGCCTTGGGGCAGCTGTTGTATGGACCTCTCTCAGACCGTTTTGGCCGCAGGAAAATAATGTTTCCGGGTCTGGTTGCTTTTATGGTGACCAGTGTCATGGCCGCACTCTGTGAAAACGGTCTGCAACTTATTGTTGTCCGAATTCTGCAGGCCATGGCCGCTGCTGCAGTCATGGTCACCATTCCCGCCATGGTCCGGGATCTGTTCTCACGGCAGCAAAGCGCAAAGATTATGTCGTCTATTTTAATGGTCATGACAATAGCTCCTCTGATTGCCCCCCTGCTGGGAGGTCAGATGCTTAAATTCATGGGTTGGGAAAGTCTGTTTATTTTTCTGGCTGTCATGTCAGCACTTGCCATGGTGCTGGCTGCTTCAAAAGTTCCGGAAACCCTCCCGGAGGAGAAAAGACTGGTGATTCCTGCCAGTCAGCTGTTCCTGATCTACCTGTCCGTCCTGAAAAACCGGGAGGCTATGGGCTGTATCCTCTGTCATGGGTTTTTCTTTGGCGGTATGTTTGCTTTTATTACCGGCTCACCCTACGTATATATCGACCTGTATGGGGTCAAGCCAGAGCATTATGGCCTGCTGTTTGCCGTCAATATCATTGCGATGATGGTCATGAATATGATCAATATTCGTCTGATAGATCGCCTGCCACTGTTCACTATCCTGAAAACAGGCAGCATTCTTGCCAGTATCAGCGCTGTAGTGATGGTGGTTAATGCAAAGTTTGAAATCGGTGGGCTGGTTGGGTTGATGATTCCTGTGGTGATTTACGTCAGCTGCATTGGTCTGACAGGCCCTAACTCCAATGCTCTGGCCTTGTCTCACTTTCCAAGATCTGCAGGCACAGCCAATGCTATGTCCGGTGCACTTCGCTTCACTATTGGTGGTATTGCTTCTGCGGTAGTAGGTCTGCTTCATAATGGTACTAATATACCTATGACAGCCGTGATAGCCGTCTGTGGTTTGCTCTCCTTTGCATCCTTGTTACTGGTCAGGAACAAGTGCATCCCATCGGATGAAGTGACGCCGGAAGGCACTTCAGATTCAGAAGTCCAGACGCCTGCCTGATCGAACCAGAGCCCTGCCTTGGCAGTACGGTGGGGCAAATATTTTTTATCGCCTCTGGTATTGCGCTTATAATAGCGACCCATTCAGCAGTAATGAGCCTGACAGCAAGACTATGTTTCGAATAGCCATCAACGGGTACGGCCGTATTGGCCAGTGTGTTCTTCGTGCTCTTTACGAGAATGGTTATCGCAAAGACTTGCAGGTCGTTGCCATCAACGAGCTGTCTGATCAGGACACCCTGACCTACCTGACCCGCTATGACACTACCCACGGTCGCTTTCCCGCCAGAGTGGAGTCTTCAGAAAATCAGCTCATAGTAGCAGGCGACCGAATCCAGCTTATTCACGAAGCCCGGCCTGAAAATATTGACTGGAAAAGCCTTGATATTGATCTGTTACTGGAGTGCTCAGGGTCATTCAGAGAAAGGGCGTCAGCGGAACAACACGTAGAGAGTGGTGCCCGTAAACTGCTTTTTTCACAGCCTGCAAAGCCGGATGTAGACGCCACGATTGTCTTTGGTATCAATGAGCAGGATCTCAACCGTGATCAGCGCATTGTCTCCAGTGCTTCCTGTACCACCAATTGCATTGTGCCTGTTATCAAGACCCTGAATGATGCCCTTGGTATAGAGTACGGTAGTATCACAACTATTCATTCAGCGATGAATGATCAGCCGGTAATCGATGCATACCACCATAGCGATCTCAGGCTGACCCGAAGTGCGTTGCAGTCGATCATTCCTGTGGATACCGGACTGGCAAGGGGTATTGACAGACTGCTTCCTGACCTTCGGGGCTGCTTCAAAGCCAATTCCATCCGGGTGCCCACCATCAATGTTTCGTGTATGGATCTCTGCGTTCATGTCAAACAGGAAACAACAGCAGAAGAAGTCAACCGGATTCTGGAACAGGCTACCCATGGTCGTCTGGAAGGAATTCTGGGCTTCTCCAATGAACCCCACGCATCAGTAGACTTCAACCATGATGCCCGCTCATGTGTGGTCGACGGTACCCAGACCAAAGTAACTTCTGGCAAGCTGATCAAGCTGCTTTGCTGGTTTGATAATGAGTGGGGCTTCTCCAACCGTATGCTCGATGTAGCCAACTACTGGCTGAGGCAGTGAAAAAGCTGACCAGTCGATTGCATTCCCGGAGTATTGCTTATTCAAAATCTATATCAAAAAAAATTGATATAGATTAAGGTGACTGTTAGACTTCAACCTGTTTTTCGGTAATTACGCATAACAGGATTATACCCATGAGCGCCACTCCTGCAGTTGTTCAGAGCTTTACTGACTATCGGGTTGCCGACATTTCCCTGGCCGAGTGGGGTCGCCGCGAAATACAGATCGCTGAAGGTGAAATGCCTGCCCTGATGGCTATCCGCCAGAAGTACCAAGATCAGCAGCCTCTGAAAGGAGCGAAGATCATGGGCTGTATTCACATGACCATTCAGACCGCTGTACTGATTGAGACCCTGGTCGATCTGGGTGCTGATGTACGCTGGTCTTCCTGTAACATCTTCTCCACCCAGGATCATGCTGCTGCGGCAATAGCTGCTGCGGGTATTCCTGTATTTGCCTGGAAGGGGGAGACGGAAGAAGAGTTCTGGTGGTGTATTGAACAGACCATTCTGACAGAAGGTGGTCAGCCCTGGGATGCCAATATGATTCTGGACGACGGCGGCGACCTGACTCTGATGATGCACGACAAATACCCTCAGATTCTGGATAACATCCACGGTATCTCCGAAGAGACCACTACCGGGGTTCATCGTCTGCTGGAAATGCTCGAGAAAGGCACTCTGAAAGTACCGGCGATCAACGTTAACGACGCGGTTACCAAGAGCAAGAACGACAACAAATACGGCTGTCGTCACTCATTGAATGATGCTATCAAGCGGGGTACAGATCACCTGCTTGCGGGTAAAAAAGCCCTGGTGATTGGTTACGGTGATGTCGGCAAAGGTTCTGCTGCTTCCCTGAGTCAGGAAGGTATGATCGTAAAAGTCACCGAGATTGATCCTATCTGCGCCATGCAGGCCTGCATGGACGGTTTTGAAGTGGTGTCTCCATACATTAACGGTCTCAACGACGGCACTGCTGCCAGTATCAACACAGACTTATTGGGCACTACCGATTTGCTGGTAACCACCACCGGTAACCTGCACGTTTGTGACCGTGAAATGCTGAAAGCGCTGAAGAGCAGCTGTGTTGTCTGCAATATTGGTCACTTTGATACCGAAATTGATACGGCTTTCATGAGAGAGACATGGGCGTGGGAAGAAGTTAAGCCTCAGGTCCACAAGATCTGGCGTGACAAGGACAGCAATGATCACCTGATTCTGCTCTCCGAAGGTCGGCTGGTCAATCTGGGTAATGCCACAGGTCATCCGTCTCGTATCATGGACGGTTCATTTGCTAACCAGGTTCTGGCCCAAATTCATTTGTATGAAGAAGGCTTTGCCAACCTGCCCGCTGACGAGAAAGCCCGGAGCCTGTACGTGAAGGTTCTGCCCAAGAAGCTGGACGAAGAGGTGGCAAGCTACATGGTGGAGGGCTTTGGCGGGGTCATCACCCAGCTGACCGAACAACAGGCAGACTACATTAATGTTGCTGTTGAAGGTCCATTCAAAGCGGATGAGTACAAGTATTGATCAGCATTGAGCCTGCGCCTCTGTGCAGGCTCCTGGCGCTTATAAAGAACCACAAGCGCCAGAGCAGTGACGAAGGTTTAAATTAAAGATGACGACTAGCGATAAAAAGCTGACTATCAGCTTTGAGTTTTTTCCGACCAAAACGGAAGAGGGTGCTAAAAAGCTTGATCAGACCGCGATCGAGCTCTCCAAATGCCAGCCAGAGTTTTTTTCTGTAACTTATGGTGCTGGTGGTTCCACCCGTGACAGAACACTTGATACCGTATTGAGTGTTCGCAATTGCACTGATATTCCTACTGCCCCTCATCTCTCCTGTGTGGGCGATAGCAAAGCCCGGTTGAAAAGCCTGCTGGAGCAATACCGGAGTCTGGGAATTAATCGAATCATTGCTCTACGCGGCGATCTGCCATCGGGTATGGGGCGCTCAAACGGAGAGTTGCAGTACGCTAATGAACTGGTGGAATTTATCCGGGCAGAAACCGGTGATCATTTTCATCTGGAAGTCGCTGCTTATCCGGAAGCCCACCCTCAGGCGCAAAACTTTGAAGCGGACCTGGTTCACTTCAAACGCAAGGTGGATGCAGGGGCCAGTTCAGCCATTACCCAGTACTTCTTCAACGCTGACAGCTATTTTAACTTTGTCGATCGTGCCAGAGGTCTGGGGATTGATCTGCCGATTATCCCGGGTATTATGCCTATCACCAACTACACCCGTCTGGCTCGTTTCTCCGATGCCTGCGGTGCAGAAATTCCAAGATGGGTTCGCAAGCAGCTGGAAGCTTATGGTGATGATATCAACAGCATCAAACAGTTTGGTGAAGAAGTGGTCACCCGGATGTGTGAAAGACTCGTTGAGCAAGGTGTTCCCGGGCTGCACTTCTATGCCCTGAATCAGGCTGCACCCTCCAAAGCAATCTGTCAGAACCTCAAGTTGTTCTGAACCCGCGGCCGGAGGCCGGGAGTGCTTTTGGCCTTAATCCATTGTCTTTTCTCACTCTCAGGGAGTCACGACCTTGCCATGGGAACGTCATGAGAAATCCTCGAATCTATACCGATCAGCCTTTGGCAAAAGGTCAGGTCGTTGAGTTAACCGACAGTGCTGCCAACCATGTCGGTAAGGTTCTTCGCATGAAGCTTGAGGAGCCCCTTGTCCTGTTTAATGGCATTGGGGCGTCGTGGCAGGGAACGATTCAGTCTGTTGCAAAAAAAACCGTTACTGTTGTCCTGGAAGCAGAATTGAGTCAGGTCACGGAATCTCCCTTGAAAGTCCACGTGGGTCAGAGTCTTAGCAGAGGTGAGCGAATGGATTACGCTATCCAGAAGGCCACCGAGATGGGCGTGACTGAAATAACGCCGCTCTTTTCTGAGCGCTGTGAAGTCAAGTTGAATGCAGAACGTCAGGCAAAGCGAGTCAGACACTGGCAACAGATCGCTATCAGTGCCTGTGAACAGTGTGGTTTGAACAGAGTTCCGGTTATTCACTCGCCTGAGTCTGTGGTGGGCTGGATGGCGAAGCAAAACGCTGACCTGAAGTTTGTACTTCACCACCGAACCGAAAAAAAACTGGAGAGATTTGATCAGCCAGAAACGGTTACTCTGTTGATCGGTCCGGAAGGTGGGTTGACTCAGGAAGAAATTACCAGCGCGGAGTCGTCAGGCTTTCGAGCGCTGGCACTGGGTCCCAGAGTTCTGAGAACGGAAACCGCTCCGATCACTGCAATCAGTGTGATGCAGTATCTCTGGGGCGATCTGTAATTATTGCTGACAGCTGTTGTTCCACTTTTTCAAGATCAGGAATGGCGGCGGGGATACCCCTGATAATGACCCTGGATGTTTCTGCTGAACCTTTAGTGTTATTGGCTTCGATAGCGGGCTGAAGTTCACCCGCTGTCAGATCCAGAGCCTGAGGAATGCCCTGTATCACCATGCCATAAAAAGGCAGCTGTTCATTCCCGGTAATGCTGTGCATAACAGCAATCCTTGCTGTGGCAGAGAATTCTGCAAAGCGACCACCATTGATTCGTTCGAAGGAAATCAACGGGAGCGCTTGTCCCCGCCAGTCAATTTCACCAAGCAACCATGGGCTTGTCTCACTGCCACCGGATGGACGACTGTAGTCCACAACATCGGCAATACAGGAGACAGGGAGCAGAAGCGGTTTCTGCTGCATTGGGATCAAACGGGAGTTCAGGCATCTGCTCTTTATTCGCTCAGGGCTGCTCATCCGCTCAGGGCTGTTCACCTGTTCAGGGCTGTCAATCTGTTCAGCACTGCCGGTCATGACGCTACTCCTTTATTGATTATTGTGAGCTTTGGCTCCGATCAATTTTTCGATGGAGGCCAGCATTTCATTTTCCTGAAAAGGTTTACCCAAATATTCATTAACACCCAGGCTGAAGGCTCTGGCTTTATGTTTCTCACCGGTTCTGGAGGTGATCATGATGATCGGCAAAGACTTCAGTCTGCCATCATTGCGAACGGCACTGGCCACCTCATAGCCATCCATCTTCGGCATTTCGATATCCAGAAGTATGATGTCATAGCTGCTTTCAGCCAGCCTGGTCATGGCTTCGACACCGTCCCTCGCAGTTTCAACCAGGTAGCCATTTCGCTCCAGCAGACGGGTGGTTACTTTACGTACAGTCACTGAATCGTCCACCACCAGAACACGCTGGATGGTTTCTGCTTCTTCTTCCATCTGGCTGGTCAGTTCTACACAGTGCTGTTCAATCCGGTGTCTGTGAAACAGTGTGGCAGGATCGATAATGATGGCGACACGGCCATCTCCAAGAATAGTGGCACCATTGACACCTACAAGACCAGCAAACTGTGGACCCAGACTTTTGGCAAAAATTTCACTACCACCCATGATTTCATCCACGTGCAGAGCCAGATTCTTGCCGCCCCGCTGTACGATCACAACCGGGCACTGTTCGGGCTGAATTTTGGGGTTAGCATCCCCCAGAAGTTCCCCCAGGAAGATGAGCTGGTGCCCCTCACCGCCGTACTGCAGGGGGGTATTGTTCTGGTAGCAATCGATCAGGACTTTGCGATCCAATACCGTAATACCATCAATAGCCTGCATAGGCAGGGCGTAAAGGTTGTCGGCAACCTCAACCATCAAGGCACGGTTTACCGACAGAGTGAACGGTAAACGGAGCTTGAAGGAGGTGCCTTTGCCAGGCTCGCTATTAATCTGGATGCTACCACCCATCTGACGCATTTCAGTATTGACCACATCCAGACCCAGACCTCGACCGGAAATTTGGGTGACAGATTCAGCCGTACTGAAGTCTGGCTCCAGAATCAGCTGGGCAATCTCCTGGTCGGTTAGCTCATCTTCCGGAGTGATCAGATGTTTTTCCAGTGCCTTGGCGTGCACTGCCTGAAGATTGATGCCCCGGCCATCGTCGCTGAGTTCAATAACAATGTCGGCACCATCCCGGGCGATAGCAAGCGTCAGATTGCCGGTTTTTGGTTTGCCCAGTCTCAGACGGTCCTCAACAGACGGCTCAATACCGTGGTCAATGGCATTTCGAAGCAGATGTTCCAATGGTGCGAGGATCCGTTCCAGCATAGTACGGTCCATCTCACCTTCGGCGTTGGTGACATTCAGGTTAACCGGCTTGTCCAATTCAGTTGACAACTGACGGGTAATCTTACGAAGGCGCGGCAGTAGACGACTGAATGAAACCATTCGGGCCTGCATCAATTTTTCCTGAAGCTCAATCAGAGTTCTGGATTGTTGAAGCAGCAGGGATTCTGCATCACGATTTTTTTCCTGAATACCTTCCTTCAGATCCTGAAGGTCAGTCGCAGATTCAACGAGCGAGCGGGATAGCTGGCTTAGTTCTGAATACTGGTCCATTTCCAGCGGATCAAATTCAGGGTTACTGCCGTACTCTTCTTCAAAGGTGGAAATAATCTGGGCCTGAGTTTCGGTATCCAGACGACTCAGTTGTTCTTTTACCCGGTCGATGGTGCTGTTCATCTCCACGAGGATGCTACCGATGTCGTGAATCTGCTGCTCAATACGACCCCGATGAATATTCGACTCACCAGAAAGATTAATCAACGATTCCAGAAGCTGCGCAGGGACACGAATCAATTCGATATCCTTGGACAGCCTATGGGCTGCGCTGCTGGTAACAGGCGTTTCTATGCGTGTCGTCGCAAGAGCAGGCTCTTCTACGATAATTTCAGGCGCATTAGAGGCATTTTTTCCGGATTCGGGCTCTCTGAAAACGTCCTTGTTCAGAGGTTCTTCAACAAAAACCAGAGTGTCACCCACTGCCGTGTCCGCGGGCTGTTCACAGGTTGTGTCAGTCTCTTTTTTGACCCGACCTAAATAGTCAGGAAGAACCTCTAAAGGTGCTTGAGTGGTTGCAGGGGTGGGCAATTCTGCTTCAGAGTCATTATTGATAGCCCACATCTCCAGCTTTTCTACCATCGGAATGACTGAATCGGGTGTCTGCTGGTGTTTAAGGGCAATCAGCATCTGGTCGACCTGATCGTGAGCAGCCTGCAACAGGTGAACCGGTGCTTTATCTGCAGCACTTCTGCCTGTGGCAATAGCACTGTAGATAGCTTCAATGGCGTGACTGAGATCACCCAGTTCCGGCTGATCAGCCATTCGAGCACTGCCCTTGAGAGTATGCAGAGAACGCTGCAGATCGGTCAGGGTTGTCAGGTTCTCGCGATTATTCAGCCAGTCATCCAGAGCATGGTGGCAATCTTCTGCAAGATCAGTAGCCTCCTCCAGGAACAGTTCCAGCAGTTCAAGGTCATGCTCTTCCAATTCCGTTTCAATGTTGAGAGCCGCTGCCTTCTCAGTAACTATGGGCTCCAGCAGCATTTCTTCAACATCTTTAACAACGACAGTTGCTTCAGCCTCTGGCTCAAGAGCAGGTTGCTCTTCAATGGCAGGCTCTTTTGTCAGGGACTCCAGAACGACTTCTTCAACTTCAGGGCTTTTAATCACGAACTCTGGAGTAGATGACGCCAGAACAACCTCTTCAATTTCAATATTTTCAAAGACGGGCTCTGCCTGAGCCGCTTCAGCGACGAGCAGAGCTTCCAGAGACTCCCTGAGCTCTGCAAATACCGATTGCGGTGGCACCGGAGTTTGCTGGGCTGCAACCATATTCATCATATCGACCAGGGCTTCAAAGCCGTTGGATAGTGGTGCTGCAAGAACCCCCGGTAGAATGTTTTGATGCTTGTCCAGATAGTTCATGACATCCAGAAGCACGTCACATAGCTCAGCCAGAGACGTTAGTCGTGCTTCGTTTGCCCGTTCAGCCAATATTGTCAGTTCTTTCTGGAACAGTGCCAACTCTTCCCCGGGTAGAGCGTTGCGCCAGGTAGACAGATACTCATCGGCATCCAGCAAAAGGCTCAGATCGCTGTGGGCAAACAGCTGGGTATCCTGACCGCCAGTGTATTTTCTTTTGGTGGACTGTGCCTTATATTGCTCGGAGATGAGCTGGGCATTAAGTGCTTCCAGCCAGGACAGGTAATTTTCAGAGTCCAGTTCTGGTTGCCCGGGTGACAGGGCCAGCTGCTCGAGGCCGTCTTCAATTAGCTCAAGACCCTTCTCCAGCATACTGATCACCCGGTCATTGGCCGGAATCAGGTGAGCTCTGAAATCCTTGATGTTCTTTTCAAGGGCAACAATGATCTCAGCGAGGGGGGCTATCTCTGCCATCAGGGCAATACCCTTCATGGTATGGAGAGAGCGTTGTACCTGGTCACTGATTTGACGTTTACCGCCCTGAACTTTTACCTGGTCAACAAAGGATTGGACGACTTCCAGATGAGCCCTGGACTCGCCGAGAAATACGTTGAGCAGTTGGATGTCGTAAGCATCCTGTTCGGTCGACTCTGAAATGTCTTTCTGAACCTGTATCTCTGCTTCGGACTCTGGCACTGGCTTTGATAACGCTTCAACAATGGCCAGTTGCGTCACCATTGGGTCGGGTTGATCTGTCCGCTCGAAATCGATATCCGGATCACTGACGATGGCGTCATCAATAGAGTCTTCCTCGTCCTCAATGGTGTATTTCTCACCTTTGGATAAGGCATCTGCCTGCTCCATGCAGACCAGAACATCGTGAGTCAGAACCTGACTCTGCTCGGCAAAGTCCGAAATCAGTCCCGGCAGCATATGGGTAACCCGGCTAACCAGTTTGCTCAATTCAGGGCTGTTATGTACGGTTCCGTCGATCAGGCGGTTCAACATGTTTTCTATGGACCATGCCAGCTCACCCACAACGCTGGCGCCCACCATGCGACCACTGCCTTTCAGGGTATGGAAAGCCCTGCGGACATCTTTCAGGGTTTTGAGGTCATCCTGATCATTGACCCAGCCCGTGACGCCTTCAGTCAGTTGCGCCTGAACTTCGCCGGCTTCTTCAATGAAGACTGCCAGTAGCTCGTGGTCGATGATGCTTTCCTGTTCGGCAGGGACTTCTTCGACTATCGAAGCAAGGGCTTGCGGCTGTCCGGGCTCAGCCACCCGTGAAGCTTGAGTCGGAGCCTCTGCCTCTGCGCTGCCTGACGTGGTGAAATTGAACTGGACCACATCGTATGGGCTGACTTCTACAGGTCTTTGTCTGTTGGTGAGGGTCACAGAAGCCTGAACTGCCAGATCATTGGTTTCTGTTGAACTCTGTTTTTCTTCCGCCAAGGGCTCTTGTAATTGATCTTCATCGAGGGTGACGGGGGCTGACCCGTCCAGAAAGCTTTGCTCATCAATCTGCAATTCCAGAGAGCTCTCAGCCAGAGTGTAAGAACCCTCAGCCGGTGGGTAAGAGCCTTCTGTCTGTTCAGAAAAGACTTCATTTGGTTTGGCGGGACTTTCAAGCTGTTCAGGATCGGTCACACGCAGGGCAGACAGGCTTGCTTCTGCGACATCCAGAATGACTTCATGTTCTTCCTGATTTTTGTCACTCAACCTCTCCAGGTAGTATTCAATGCTGGTCACTGCATCAGCCAGGTATTCCAGTTCCATTTTTTCAGGTGTTTTACTGTTTTCTACCCACTCTTTACTGATGTGTTCTGAACAGGCTCTGACCAGATCGGCGGCCCGGGTCAGAGGTGTCATGGACAAACCGCCCTGGACTTTATGGAGCAGTTCGGGAATTGGGCTCAAGAAGTCCGGGTGATGATGACTGTCCACAAAATCAACGATGGCATCTTTGCTCTGCTCAAGATAATAGCGAGCCTCTTTGATAACCGCCTGATAGACTTCTTCCAGCAAGGGTGAGCCATCGCTTGTCTGCGGACCTTCGCCCGCAGCGTATCTGGAGAGTGCAGTCTCAAGATCAAGAATGGTGCCTGCTACCTCCATCAGATGCTCTTCAGCATTTTGACCGCTATTGATCACATTCTGGATCAGCGCTTTTTTCTGCAGCAGTCGGCTTTTCAGGTCGTCCATGCCCAGGATGGTCAGGGTATCCGCCACTTGCTGAATGACCGGTAGCTGGGTTTGCAGAACCATTGGATCAGGGTCGGCTGAGAGAAGATAAAGGTCCAGTGCTTCCTTGACACCTGTCAGCTCATAGTTCAAAGCTTCCACAACAGGCTGGGTAGCATTCACGCCCGTCAGAATATCCGAAATACCTGCCTGAGCCCTGTTCAGTTCTTCTTCCAGATGGTAGCGCGATTTCAGGGCACCGGTGAAACCATCATGACCTGCTGAAGTGGCGATGCAGTAGAGCAATCCCCGAAACAGTGCATCATCGGGATGAGTATTGATGAAGGGAGCACCCTGTTGGATGAACAGACGGATCTGGCCATCCAGTTCTCTGAGCAAATTGGCGACATGGATGTTCTGTACGATCGACTGATTATCCAGCCCTTCAGTCAGGCCAATACTGGCTTCCCAGAGGGGAGAAAGGGGAGTGCCCCAGGAAAGGTCCTGAAGTTTGGCAAACAATTTGGCCAGAATTTTAATCTGTTGAGTCCGGTTCTGACCTCGCAGATAACCTGCGAGCGTCAACTGATATTTCTGTCGTATTTTTCTCAGTAATGGTACCAAACCACTCTGTTCAAGCGTGTCCAGCTGTGATGGCTCGACAGGATCGATCAGTGAGTGGGTATCCGGAAAGAAAAAAGTGGCCTCCGACAGAGGATCTTCGCCCCGCAGCTGCCGCAGTTCATTGATCAGCGGCAGAAGCGACAATGGACGATCAACGCCACTGTTCAGAGTCTTTTGAATGTAACCTGGCAGCTGCAAGGTAGCTTGCATCAGGACTTCCAGGGCCACACCCGCATCAGGCACCCGCTCACTGAGCAAGGCCTCGGACAGTTTGTTCATTTCCAGGCTCAGGTGGGTTGCACCTTCATACTGCAACATTTTGAGTGCGCCATGGATCTGGCTGAATGAGCTCTGCCCGGCATTGATATGGGCGGGGTTGTCTGGCTCTTGCTGGTGCTTTTCCAATGCCTGGCGGGCTTCAACGAGCGTCTGCTCAATCTCTTCCTTAACCCAGTCCAGGCCTGCATAATCCTGTTGTTCAGCCATTGCCGGCCCCCGTTATTCCGTGCCAGCAACCCATGCTGCTGGAATAAAAATACTCATCAGACGGTTATTTCGTCTTCTTGCGCTGTATTCGTCGCTCCACTTTCTGCTGCTGAAGGCAGGCGGAAGCCGGATACAGACTGACGCATTTCCAGAGCCATTTCCGCCAGGTTACCTACCGAACCGGCTGTTGCTGTGGTACTGGAAGCCGTCCGGGTGGTGATGTCACGGATGGTGGTCATACGCAGGGCTATCTGTTCTGCAGAACCAGTCTGCTTCTTCGCTGTGTCGGAAATGTTACGGATCAGATTGGCGAGGTTACTGGATACTTTCTCAATCTCTTCCAGGGCAACACCCGCATCCTGTGCCAGTCTGGCACCGTTTACCACCTCTGAAGTGGTTTGTTCCATGGAGATAACGGCTTCGTTGGTATCAGTCTGGATGGTGGATACCAATGCCTCAATCTGTCTGGTTGCGCCGGATACACGTTCCGCAAGACGCTGTACCTCATCCGCCACCACTGCAAAGCCCCGACCGGCTTCACCTGCCATGGAGGCCTGAATGGCGGCGTTCAGGGACAGAATATTGGTCTGGTCTGCGATATCGTTGATCAGGGCAATGATGTCACCAATTTCCTGGGAGGACTCGCCCAGACGCTTGATGCGCTTTGAGGTGTCCTGAATCTGTTCACGGATAGTATCCATGCCCTCGATGGTATTACGCACTACCTGACCACCACTGGTGGCAATTTCTAACGATCTTTCTGCTACCTGTGCTGACTCGGAAGCGTTTGCGGATACGATGGTCATTGACTCGCTCATGTCGTTGACCGCCTGGCTGGCATAGTTGATTTCTTCTGCCTGATGGCCTGCAGCTTCAGCCAGTTCTTTCGCGGTACTCTGTGTTTCCTGAGCTGAGGTATCGACTTCCACCGCTGTTTCGTTGATGGTCTTAACCAATGCCCGGAGCTGCTCAATAGAGACGTTTATGGAGTCGGCGATGATACCAGTAAAGTCTTCGGTGACTGTTGCCTGTACGGTCAGGTCACCGTCCGCGAGACCATCCATTTCATCCAGCAGTCGCTGGATGGCAGCTTGGTTGGCTTCATTTCGGGCGGCAGTTTCAGCCAGACGCTGACGGGTGTCTCTGACGATGGCCACGGCGATAATCAACACGGAGAGCAGCGCAACTACACCGGCAATACTGATGATGGTGTTGTTGATCAGGCGCTGGTCCGTCAGAGTCTCGAAGGTGTCTACGAGAATGGAAGTCTGTTGCAGCAATTGCTGGGAGTCAGTGAAAATCTGGTCAGAAGCGGCACGTACCTGGAACAGTTCCGGGGAGGTCTCCAGAATCTCGTCAACACTGCCTTCTACAAATCCGAACAGGTCGGAGATTTCGGCCAGACGATCAATAGCTTCTTCATCGGTGACCTGACTGATGCGCATGGCCAGGTTACCTTCCAGCATACCGTTCAGTACTCGACCAAACAGCTTGGCGTCACGACCAAAGCTATCTGCTGCCATAATGGAGTCTTCACCCCCTTCCAGTACTTTCGAAACACTTCGAATAATGCGTTCTGCGAGCCATGGCTGACGCTGTGCCAGTGCGATCTGGTCATTGGGAGCACCACTCTCAAGAAGAATCTCCACCACCTCGTCATACTCTACCTGCAGCTGGGGAATGGTTTCACCCAGTGTTTTTGCCACATCGTGCAGGGCCAATACGGTTTCTTCTGCGGCCAGAATGTTGTCCGCTTCTATTTTCAATTCAGACCAGGCTGCGTCGAGCGTTTCGATCTGAGTTCTGGCGTGTTTGTCACCGGGACTAAGAAACGGAGCCACAGAAAGTCTGGTGTTTTTCAGGGAGGTAAAACGTGCATCGAACTCATTCCGTGCTTCACGCAACAGGACAAAGGCTTCTTCCTTACCAGCCGAAGCCTCGGTGGCACTGGTTGCAATTCGCTGAGAGAGTACCCGGAGCTCGCCGGCGTCAGTCAGATGCTGTTGGTCAAGTTCACTTTGTTGGCTAATAAAAATAAATGAGCCGGTGATAACGGAAAGAGAGACGATTAACAGGATAATCGAGGCCAGAATGGCTCGGCTTGCCCCTGCTCCCTGGGCCTTGGTTGCGGTTTTGCCTTTCATTATTGTGGTCCCCGGTGACTTCTTCGGAATGCTCGCTTTGTTGTTTGTTTTTGTTCGAATGCTTTTTATCGTGTAACCTCTTTCGTCACCTGTGGTGAGGAAAGATGGTTTCTGTTTCTTATCCAGCTTAAAGCTGATTACGCTATGGCTGCTTTGAGAAAGCGAGAATCATTCACTAACAGCTGCGTATTGAATACCATGTAATCTTTTTCTTGCTGATAATGACCAACAGTAAATGGTTTAGCTTCATCAAAGAGATGGTCAGGTACTGCATCGCTGAATTGGCTGGTGGAAAAATGCACCATCCCCTGCACTTCATCAACGATTAGACCAACAGATACTTCTCCCCGCTCAACCATCATAATCCGGTTGGTCGATGTGTGACTGTCTCTGACCTTACCCAGAAACTCTCCCAGATCTATGATGGGAAGTAAACGCCCGCGTACGTTTGAGACGCCTTTTGCCCAAGGTTGTACACCTGGGAGGGGGGTGGTGGACGGAACGGGGAGAATGGCCGTTACCTCACCAATCTGTACGGCAAATTGCTGATCATTCAGTGTGAAGCCAACGCCACTCCAAGACTCTACCCGTGCCTGTTTTTCAGGAAGGTCAAAAGCATGCTGGCTGACCTTGGCATCCAGCGCCACCAATGCCTCAAAAGGGGTGTGGGGGTTATTCATGCTGGTTTGGTTTCCAGAACATTATCCAGTGTTTTGAGAAGGGTTCCTTCACTGATAGGCTTGGTCAGATAATCTTTCGCACCTTGCCTGATTCCCCAGACTCTGTCGGTTTCCTGGTCTTTGGTGGTGACAATCACTACCGGAATATGGGAAGTGTCCTTAC
>NZ_JAHHPN010000723.1:0-14827 GCF_024606325.1 Endozoicomonas sp. ONNA1 | reverse complement strand
TAATTCCTGTCGTAGTTGGGCTATCAGTTCATTTTGTTGTTGAATGACTATTGACGGATCCTGATGCTCAGAATCCGATTCCTCAACGGAACCGTCGCTGTCTGGCGATGATGCCTCCGATAATGTAGGTGTGAGGTCAATACCCACAATACTGTATGTAAACACATGCATGCCACCCAGAGTATCCATAAACTCAGGTACGGGGTGCGAATTTCCAGAGCAGCAATGGCTGGCTATATTCTGGTAGATCATAGGCAAAAGCTCGTATGGCAAGCAGCAGATCAACATGGCTTCCAGTGTCTCATGCGATTCCGTTCCTGAATTCAGGCGCTGGAAAGCTGCTGTTGCCATTGCAGTTAAACCGATTAGAAGTGCTGTCTCTGCGTCCAATTCTGCCATATTTAATTGATTGGCAAGGCTTTGCGGAAAATTATATTCAGTGATATTTTCAGAAAGCAATGCACGGTCGAATGCTCGATCGTAGCTTTCTCCGGTATATATGTTATCCGACACTCTAAAGCCGACATAAAGTTCTTCTCTGGAAAGAAAGTGAGGACCAAGAAAAGCAAAAAACATCACGACCAGATCATTATTAACACTGACATGATGAGACTTATGTGCCGCCGGAGCTAAATAGAAACAGTTGAAATAAGGATTACTGCTGCCATTTATATTGGCAGACAAAAAAAATTGTTCAAAAAGATTTTTTGCCGTTTCATTAATTATCTCTCTATCTACCGAGCTTTGACCATTGATCCTATTTATATTAATAGCGAATATACGATGTATTAATCTCAGCATTCTTTGAATGCGACCTTTTCGATACAGGGAATCACCCATATTCACATAATGAAAATATAACTCGTTCAGACGATTAAAGCCTTGCTCAGTAACCTCGTAATCTTCACAGGTTTCCATTCGCTCATCTCCAGATAGATCGGCAGAGGCTAAATTAAGCCTGACAAAGCCAATGCGGATGTTTTCAAGTGGGCTCATGCCGGGTTGACTTGTGCTATTTTGTTGTTTTTTTGAAAGCGGTTTCCAGCTTGTCATTTGATACTGTAGATATTCTTCAAGGCCATAGGTGTCGTTTGCCAGCCCCTGCTGATAAAAAAACAAAAACAGTGAAAACAAAAGCGGATTAAAGGAATACCATAAGGTCATACTTTCACCTTCATTCGAAAAAACTGCACTACTCTAACTGCAAATCACCCTTAACAAATAATCAACTGTCGTATAAAGAAGCCTTGCAGACTTCATTATCCAAGGCTTTGGCAACAGACTGTTTAACCCCCGCTTTACTGCATTCCTCAAAAAGCTATACTAGCACTGTTCGCGCATTCAATAAAAAGACTTGTCGATAACCTTCATGTATGACGACGGTGTCTCCCGACAAAACGGACAGTCCCTCTGCTCATCTATAATTCGCCCGGCACAAAACTCGCAAAAACCAGCATGTCCACAACTTTGTAACACCCTAATGTCTGCCACTGGATTGAAACAAATTGGACATTTTTTGCTTCCTTCTGAGACTCCTCCAACTGCACCTGCTTCCTCCGTTGCAGGTTGGCTTGCTAATTCCTGTCGTAGTTGGGCTATCAATTCATTTTGTTGTTGAATGACTATTGACGGATCCTGATGCTCAGAATCCGACTCCTCAACGGAACCATCGCTGCTTGCCACCTCAGAATAATCCAATAGATATTCCAGGCTTTCTGCCGATGTTGCAGATGTGAGGTCAATACCCACAATACTCTGTGCAAAGTCCTGCATACCATCCTCGGTATACATAACCAAAGGTACAGGGCATGAGTGTCCTGGGCGGCAATGGCTAGCTATATTTCTGTATACAGTGGCAAGTAGCTCGAATGGCAAGCAGCTTATCAACAAAGTTTCCAGTGTCTCATGCGATTCCGATCCTGAATCCATGCGCTGGAAAGCTGCTGATGCCATTGCAGTTAAACCGATTAGAATTGCTGTTTCCGTGTCCAATTCAGCTGTATTTAGTTGATTGGCAATGCTTTGCGGAGAATTATATTCAGTGATGTTTTCAGAAAGCGATGCACGGCCGAACGCTCCATCGTAGCTTTTTCCGGTATATCTGTGAATCAACGTTCTAAAGTAAGTATAAAGTTCATCCTTAGAAAGAAAATGGGGACCAAGAAAAGCAAGAAACATCAGGACAAGACTGTTATTAACACCAACATTATGGGAGAGATGTGCCGTCGAACCCGGATAGAAATAATGGAAATAAGGATTAATGCTGTCATTTATGTTAACAGACAAAAAAAATTGTTCAAAAAGAATTTTTGCCCTTGCATTGATTAGCTCTTTCTCTGCTGCACTTTGCCCATTGGTCTTATTTATATTAATAGCGAATATACGATGTATTAGCCTCAGCACTCTTTGAATACGAACCTTTCGATACTGTGGGTGACCCATGCTCACATAATTAAAATAAAAGCTTATCATCAGTTTAAATTCTTGTTCAGCAACCTCATATTGTTCACAGATTTCCAGTCGCCCATCTCCGGATAGATCTTCAGAGGCTAAATTAAGCCTGACAAAGCCAATACGGATGTTTTCAAGTGGGCTAATGCCAGATTGATTTGTGCTATTTTGTGTTTTTTTTTCAAACGGTTTCCAGTTTGTCACATGATATTGGTGAAATTCTTCAAGACCATAGGTGTCGTTTGCCAGTCCCTGCTGATAAAAAAATAAACACACTGAAAACAAAAGCGTCTTAAGGGAATACCATAAGGTCATACTTTCACCTGCTCTCGTTTAAACAACTGCACTACTACAACTGCCATTTACCCTTGATAGAAAATATCTACTGTCGTATATATAAGCTTTACAGTACCCGTTATTCATGACTTTGGTAACAGACAGTTTAATCTCAACTTTATTACGCTCCACGAAAGGTTATAACAATCAATGAAGTTTAGAGTGGGTACAGCTGTGCCTCTCGTTCTTAAGCAAACACAAAGCATCAGGCAGTACGCCGACAAGGTTCGAGCCTTCAATAAAAAGACTTGTCGATAACTTTCACATATGAAAACGGTGTTTTCCGACAAAACGGACAGACCCTCTGCTCATTTATAATTCGCTCAGCACAACACTCACAAAAACCAGCGTGCCCACAATTTTGCAACAGCATAATGTCTTCGACTGGCTTGAAACAAATTGGACATTTTTTGGTTTCTCTTGTGGCTCCTCCAACTGCTCCAGCTTCTTCTGTTGCAGGGTGGCTTGCTAATTCCTGTCGTAGCTGGGTAATCAGTTCATTTTGTTGTTGAACGACTACTGACTGATCCTGATCCTCAGAATCCAACTCCTCAACAGACTCCTCACTGCCTGAATACTCAAAATAATCCACTAAAAAGTCCAGGTTTTCTGGCGATGATGGCTCCAATAATGAGGGAGTGGGATCAATACCCACAATATTGAGTGTAAACGCTTGCATGCCAACCAGAGTGTACATAGCCCCGGGTACAGGGCACGAACGCCCAGAGCGACAATGACTGGCTATATTGCGGTAAACATTGGGCAGAAGCTCGTATGGCAAGCATCTTATAAACACGGTTTCCAGTGTCTCCTGCGATTCCAACCCTGAATCCATGCGCTGGAAAGCTGCCGATGCCATTGCAGTCAAACCGATTAAAAGTGCTGTTCCTGCGTCCAGCCCGGCTGCATTTAACTGATTGGCAAGGCTTTGCGGAGAATTATATTCATTGATATTGTCAGAAAGCAGTGTACTATCGAACGCTTGATCGAAGCATTGTCCGGTATATATGTCACCCAACATACAAAAGCAGGTATAAAGTTCATCCTTGTAAAGAAAGTGGGGACCAAGAAAAGCAAGAAACATCAGGACCAAATCGTTATTAACATCTATATAATTGGACTGTGGGGCACCCGGAATTGAATAGAAATAATTAAAATAAGGATTGCTTACACCATTTATATTGACTGTTCCAAACAATTGCTCAAAAAGACTTTTTGCCGTTGCATCGATTAAATCTCTCTGTGCCAGGCTTTGTTGCCTAATGGTCATATTTATATTTATAGCGAAGATACGATGCATTAGCCTCAGCATTCTCTGAACGCGAACTTTTCGATAATGAAAATCACCCATATTCACATAATTAAAATAAAAACTGATCAGGCGATTAAAGTCTTGTTCAGCAACCTCGTAATTTCCACAGAGTTCCAGTCGATCATTCCCAGATACATCATCAGAGGCTAAATTAAGCCTGACAAAGCCAACACGGATGTTTTCAAGTGGACTCATGCCGACTAGATCTGTGCCATTTTGTTGTTTTTTTGAAAGCGGTTTCCAGTTCGCCATTTGATACTTGCGAAATTCTTCAAGGCCATAGGTGTCATTTGCCAGCCCCTGCTGATAAAAAAACAAACACACTGAACACAAAAGCGTCTTAATGGAATACCCTATGGTCATACTTTCACCCGCATTCGTTAAAACAACTGCACTAGCGAACTGTAATTTACCCGAAACAAATAAACTTTGTCGTATAAATAAGCCTTGAAGAATGACTCATTCAGGGCTTTTTCAGCAGACAGTTTAGCCCCGTTTTATTTCACTCCACAAAAGTTTGTAACAATCGATGGCATTTATAGTAGGTACCAATAATGGGCACAAAGTGTGACTCTTGTTCTCAGGGAAATAGAGTATCAGGCAATACACCAGCACTGTTCCCACAGTCAATAAAAAGACTTGTCGATAACCTTCATATATGAAAACGTTGCTTCCCTACAAAAGGGACAATTCTTCTGCTCATCTATAATTCGCCCGGCACAACCCTCGCATAAACCAGCGTGCCCACAACCCTGTAACACCATGATGTCTTCGATTGGCTTGAAACAAATTGGACATTTTTTGGTTCCTCCTGAAGCACCTCCAACTGCACCGGCTTCCTCCGTTGCAGGTCGGCTTGCTAATTCCTGTCGTAGTTGGGCTATCAGTTCATTTTGTTGTTGAACGACTATTGACTGATCATGATTCCCAGAATCTGGTGCCCCAAAGGAATTCTCACTATCTGAATCCTGATCGTTAAATACCAGATATTCAAGGCTTACTAACGAAGATGCCACTGGTAATACTGGTGTGGGGTCAATACCCACAATACTGTGTGTAAACTCTCGCATACCATCATCGGTATAAATAGCCCTCGGTGTCTCGTGCGAGCGCTGAGTGTGGCAATGGCAGGACATCCTGTCGTGAATAGTCGAGAGAAACTCGTATGGTAAGCATCTTATCAACAAAGTTTCCAGTGTCTCTTGCGATTCCTGTCCTGAATTCATGCGCTGAAAAGCGGCTGATGCCATAGCAGCTAAGCCGATTAGAAGTGCTGTTTCTGCGTCCAATCCAGCTGCACTTAACTGATTGGCAAGACTTTGCGGAGAATTATATTCATTGATATTTTCAGAAAGCAATGCACGATCACATGCTCGAGCGCAGATTTTTCCGATATATCTGCCAGACAGCACTTTAAAGCTGATATAAATTTCGTGCCTGGTAAGAAAATGAGGGCCAAGAAAAGCAAGAAACATCAGAACCAGATCCTTATTAACACGAATATAATTGCACTCAGGCGCCTCCGGAGCGGTGTAGAAATAATTGAAATATGGATTACGGCTGCCATTTCTGTTGACAGATAAGAACAAATTTTCAAAAAGGCTTAGTGCCTTTGAATTGATTAAGACATGCTCTTCCTGGTTTTTTCCATTGGTTATATTTATATTAATAGCGAATATACGATGCATTAGCCTCAGCATTCTTTTAATACGATTTTTTCGATGTTGAGGATCACCCATGTTCACATAATTAAAATATAAATCGTTCAGACGATTAAAGTCTTGCTGAGCAACCTGGTAATCTTCACAGGTTTCCAGTCGCCCATCTCCATATGCATTGTCAGTTTCCAGATTAAGTCTGACAAAACCAATACGAATATTTTCAACCAGGCACATACCGGGTTGACTTGTGCTACTTTGTTGTTTTTTTGAAAGCGGTTTCCAGTTCGCCATTTGATACTGGCGAAATTCTTCAAGGCCGTAGGTATCATTTGCCAGCCCCTGCTGATAAAAAAACAAACACACTGAAAACAAAAGCGTCTTAAAGAAATACTCTGGAGTCATACTTTCACCTGCTCTCATTAAAACAACTGAACCAGTACCACTGGAATTTATCCGAAATAAATTAACCACTGTCACAGCCTTGCAGGCCCTCTTATTCAGTGCTTTGGCAACAGATCAGCAGTACAGACACTTCAACGAGAAGACATGTCGAAAAGCTTCCTGTAGGAGTTCGATTTTATCCGACAAAAGGGACAGCCTCTCTGATCCTTTATACATTGCTCAATACAACCCCGGCAAAAACCAACGTGCTCACAACTTTCGAAGCCCATCATTTCTTTCAATGGCTCTAAACAAATTGGACATTCTTTTACTCCTCCTGAGGCTCCTCCGGCTGCACCGGCTTCTTCTGTTGCAGTTTGGTTTGCTAATTCCCGTCGTAGTTGAGCTATGACTTCATTTTGATATTGGATGACTATTGACGGATCCTGATCTTCAGTAGAACCCCCTCTGTCTGAATCCTGAGCATAATCCGATCGATAGTCCTGCCTTTCAGACGATGTTTCCGTTGTGGGGTCAATACCCAAAATACTGTGTGTAAACTCTTGCATGCCACTCAGGCTGAACATAACATTAGGTACAGAGCATGGGTGTCCCGGACTGCAAAAGTTGGCCATATTGTTGTAAACAATGGCCAGAATCTCGTATGGCAAGTATCTTCTCAACAATTTTTCCAGTGTATCTGGCCATCCCAGTCCTGAATTCATGTACTCAAAAGCGGCTGTTGCCATTGCAGTTAAACCGATTAGAAGTGCTGTTTCTTTGTCCAATCCGACTGCATTTAATTGATTGCCAATGCTTTGCGGAGAGTTTTCTTTATTCATACTTCCAGAAAGAAAGTCACGAATGAATACTCGACCGATACTTTCTCCGGTATAGCTGTAATCCAACATTTTGAAGTAGGTATCAAGATCCCCCCTGGAAAGAAAATGGGGACCAAGAAAAGCAAGAAACATCAGGATCAGACGGTTATTAACACCGACATAATTATGTTGGCGTTTCGCTAAACCATAGAAATATTGGAAAGAAGGATTACTGGCACCCTCTGTGTTTTCAGACAAAAATAATTGTTCAAAGAGGCTTTTTGCCGTTGTATTGATGAGTTCTTTGTCATCCGCTCTATGTCCATTGGTCTTCTTTATATTTATAGCGAATATACGATGTATTAATCTTAATGCCCTTTGAATGCGAACTTTTCGAAAAGGCATCTCCACATAATTAAAATAAAAGTTGATCATACGGTTAAAGTCTTGCTCAGAAACCTCGTAATCTTCACAGATTTCCAGCCGCCCATCTCCAAATACGTCCTCAGATTGCAGATTAAGCCTGACAAAGCCAATACGGATGTTTTCAAGTGGGCATATGACGGGTTGACCTGTTTGCCTTTGTTGTATTTCTGAAGGCGGTCTCCAGTTTTTTTTTTGATACTCACGATATTCTTCAAGATCATGGGTGTCATTTGCCAGCCCCTGCTGATAAAAAAACAAAATCACTGAACACAAAATCGTCTTAAAGGAATGTCCTAAGGTCATACGTTCACCTGAATTTGTTTACATAACTGCATTATTGAGCTGCAATTTATCCACAACAAATAAACCGCTGTCGCATAAGGAAGCCTTGCAGGCTCGCTTATTCAAGGCTTTTGCAACAGGCAGCTTAACCCCGCTTATTACACACGACATATAGCACTGTGCACACATTCAATGATGAGACATAAAGATGACCCTCAAGTATGATAGCGGTCTTTCCCTGCAAAAGGGACAGTCCCTCTGCTCATCTATAATTCGCCGAGCACAATTTTCGCAAAAGCCAGCGTGTCCGCAACTTTGTAACACCATAATATCTCCCACTGACTTGAAACAAATGGGGCATCCTTTTGCTCCTCCTGTGGCTCCTCCTGTGGCTCCTCCTGTTGCACCAGCCTCCTTTGTTGCAGTTTGGTTTGCTAATTCCAGTCGAAGTTGGGTTATCAGTTCATTTTGTTGCTGAATAACTATTGACGGATCCTGATGCTCAGAACGCGGCTCCTCATCAGAAGTCTCAATGCCTGAAGCTCCATTGACTGAACTCTCGGTGTCTGAACTCTCGGTGTCTGAACTCTCGGTGTCTGAACTCTCGGTGTCTGAACTCTCGGTGTCTGAAGTCACGGTGTCTGAAGTCACGGTGTCTGAAGTCACGGTGTCTGAACTCACGGTGTCTGAAGCCTCAGTATCTGAAGTCCCAGTGTCTGGACCAAGATAATAATCCCGTGGATTGTCATGACTTTCTGACGATGATGTCTCCGATAATGCAGGTGTGGGGTCAATGTGAATACCCACAATGCCCTGTATAAACGCTTGCATACCCTCCACTGTACACATAACCGGGGGTAAACGGTTTCGGTATTCTTGCCAGCAAAGGCTGGTTATATGGTCGTAGACAATGGGCAGAAGTTCATATGGCAAGTATCTTGTCAGCAAGGTTTCCAGTGTCTCTGGCCATCCCGGTCCTGAATTCATACTCTGGAAAGCTGCTGATGCCATTGCATTTAAACCAATTAGAAGTGCTGTTTCTGCGCCCAATGCGGCCGCAGTTAATTGTGTGGCAATGCTTTGTGGAGAATTATATTCATTGAGATTTTCAGAAAGCAATCCACGAGACAAGGCTCGCTGGTAGCTTTTTCTAGTATATCTATGATCCAACGCTCTGAAGCAGGTATAAAGTTTATTTTTGGAAAGAAAGTGGGGACCAAGAAAAGCCAGAAACATCAGGACCAGATCGTTATTAACACCGACCTCATCAGACCAACATTCTGCCCTGGAGTAATAAGGTTCACTCCTGCCACGTTTGAGCGTATCGTAGAAATAATTGAAATAAAGATTTCTTCTGCCATCTATGTTTTCAGTCAAAAACAATTGTTCAAATAGGCTTTTTGCTTTTTCATTGATTAGTTTTTTATCATAATTGTTTATCGTATTGATCTTATTTATATTTATAGTGAATAGATGATATATTAGTCTTAGTACTCTTTGAATGCGAACTATCTGACTTTGTTCATCCATGTTCACATAATTATAATAAAAGCTGATCAAACGTTTAAAGTCTTGGTCATCAACCTCGTAATTTTCACAGATTTCCAGTCGCTCATCCCCGGAAACATCGTCAGAGGCCAAATTAATCCTGACAAAGCCAATATGGATGTTTTCAAGTGGGTTCATAGCGGGTTGGCCTGTAAACCTTTGTTTTATTTTTGAAGGCGGCTTCCAGTTTATCTTGAGATACTCGCGCAATTCTTCAAGATCATAGGCGTCGTTTGCTAGTCCATTTTGATAAAAAAGCAAAAACATTAAAACAAAAAGCATCTTAAAGGAATGGCCTAAGCTCATACTTTCACCTGAATTCGTTAAAACAACTAAACTACTACATCAAGCAAACACAGCACCGTGCAATACTATTGCACTGCACGCACATTCAATGAAAAGACGTATCAATAACCTTCTTGTATGATTTCGATTTTATTCGACAAAAGGGACACCCGCTCTGCTCATGTGTAATTCGCTCAGCGCAAATCTCACAAAAACCTGCGTGTTCACAATTTTCGAACGTCATCATTTCTGTCATTGCTCCACAGCAAATTGAACATCGTTTAGTTTCTCCTGAGGCACCTCCAACTGCATCCATTCCCTCCATTGCAGACTGGCTTGCTAGTGGCCGTTGTAGTTGGGCTACCAGGTCACTTTGTTCGTGAATGGCTGTTGACTGATTTTGACGATCAGCATGCAGCTCCTCCCCAGAAGCCTCACTGCCTGAATCCCGAGAATAATCCGTTAGAGTGTTCAGACTTTCTGACGATAATGCAGGCGACGGAGCGGGTTTAATACCCAAAATGCTGTTTGTAAACTCCTGCATGCCATCCACACTATACATAGCGGGTAATACAGGGCATGTGCTGCAGAGTTTGGCCATATTGAAGTTGATAATGCACGAAAGCTCGTACGGTAAGTATGTTTGCAACAAAGTTTCCAATGTCTCTGGCCATTCCAACCCTGAATTCATGCAGTCGAAAGCGGCTGATGCCATTGCAGTTAAGCCAATTAGAAGTGCTGTTTCTGTGTCCAGTCTGGCTTCAGTGAATTGATGGGCAAAGCTTTCCGGAGAATTACATTCACTGATATTTTCAGAAAACAGTGCACAGGTTAATGCTTGATCGCAGATATTTTCGACATAGTTTTCAAGCAGCACGGTAAAATAGATATAAAAGTCATTATCGGTAAGAAAATAGGGACCAAGAAAAGTTAGAAACATCAGGACTAAACGGTTATTAAGACCGGCATAATTGGAATGACTTGCTGCTGAATCTGAATAGAAATAATTGAAATAAGGATTAATACCGCCATTTGTGTATTCAGAAAAAAACATTTTTTCAAATAGGCTTTTTGCCGTTACTTCTATTATCTGTTTCTCTTCAGGACTTTGTTCCATGGTCTTATTTATATTCATAGTAAACATATGACGCATGAGTCTCAGCGCCTTTTGAATGTAAACTTTGCGATATTGTGGATCACCCATGTTCGCATATTCGAAGAAGAATTCAATCAGACGTTTAAAGTCTTGCTCATCAACTTCATAACCTTCACAGATTTCCAGTCGCCCATCTCCAGATACATCCTCAGATGCTAAATCAAGCCTGACAAAGCCAATACGGATGTTTTCAAGTGGGCTCTGACCTGTGCGCTTTTGTTGCTGGTTAGAAGGTAGTTTCGAATTTGTCTTGTGATATTCGCGAAATTCTTCAAGGTCATAGGTATCGTTTGCCAGAAGCTGCTGATAAAAAAACATGAACACCACAAATAAAAGCGTCATAAAGGAACGCCCAAAGATCATACTTTCACCTGCATTCGTTAAACAACTGCACTACCTCAGGCAGCCTTTATGCGAGCGTTCCGTTGCCTGTATTTTTGACACCTCGTGTGTCCATGGAAGGTCTAATAGAAGGTGCATAAGAGATAGAAAGCAGCATAGTACATATCAGCCACGACGAGCTGACGGAATTCACCTCCCGCCTGGCTCGGCGGGAGTATCATTTCAGTCTTGAATAGCAGAAAACGTGGTCCAGCCAATAGGTGACTGGCTCCCTTTCATTAAACGGCTGGCAACAAGCAGTTAAACTCAGTCCCCTGCCCTTTTTTACTTTCTACATTGATCTTGCCATTGTGAGCCTCAACAATCGCCTTGACCAATGACAGTCCAAGACCAAACCCCGGTGTTTTTCGACTGACATCCCCGCGATAAAGGCGATCAAAAATATGGGGCAGATCGGATGCGGCGATGCCACTGCCAGAATCTTTTATTGACACTCGCCACAAATCACCTTCTCTTCGGGCCGAAACCAGAATGCTTCCCTGTTCAGGTGTAAACTTGAGGGCATTGTCCAGAAGGTTGGCAAATACCTGCCGCAACCGGTTTGGACAGGCCAGGATATTCATTGTCCCCGGAAGCTCAAAGCTGAGCTGAATATGCTTCTCCTCCGCCAGATATTCATAGAGTTGAGCCGCTTCAGTAATCAGATCAGACAGATTGGCCTGTGTGCGATCTCTGGCGTCCAGATGCTGCTCCACTGCAGCCACATCCAGCAGACTGTTCACCATCGCCAACATTCTTTCACTTTCTTCCAGGCAGTCCATCAAGCTCTCTTTCAACGCCTTGGGATCGTTATTGTTCATGGCTTTTTCTGCACTGAGTCGCATCCGAGTCAAAGGAGTTCTGAGATCATGGGCTGCAGCATTAAGGGTGTCTTCAAGACTGCGAATCAGCTGGTCAATCCGGTTCATCTGCTGATTTAAGAGCAAGGTTAACTGGCCTAGTTCACTGTTTCGGGAAGACGACAGTGGGAGCTGATCCTGCAAGCCCTTTCGTTGCAGTGTTTTAACATGCTCTACCAGCTTGCGGATGGGTCTCAACATCCGATCATTCAGCCAGGCCACCAGAAGAATGCTGATGATCCAGAGTGTCATCAGCGTTAACAGCATGACATTGCGAAAGCTGGCCAGCTCTTCATAACGCAGGGTACTGGAAAGACTCAGAACCAGTGTCTGGCTACCCACCAGCTGTTTAATGACCAGACTGCCATCATCCAGTCTTTCTGTTGCAGAAAACGGTAGGTCAACACCCTCATGAAACAACAAATCATCATCGTCGGACCAAAGGCTGGCACTGTAGCCGCTCAAACGTAGAAAATAACGATCACGTTCCAGTACTGTCAAAATCTTTCCCTGACCACTACTGTTGTATATGCGCTGCATATTATTGTTGATTACTATCAGCAGCTGGGCGTCCCGACTGACTAATTCTTCTTCAAACAGGTGATAACTAACGGCTCCCAGAACTGAAGCAATCACCATCATAATGACTCCAAACCAGAGAGTTAGTACTTGCTTGGTTGGCGTCATTTCGCCTGTGCCAGTCATCACTGATTTATTCACCAGCTCTGAGCACATAACCCATCCCCCTGATCGTGTGCAGAAGTTTGACGGATTCATCTTTATCAATCTTGCCTCTGAGTCGACAGACCAGAACATCAACGACATTGGTTTGTGGATCGAACTGATAATCCCAGACATGCTCCATGATCTGTGTTCTGGAAATTACTCTCTCACAGTTTCGAAGAAAGAACTCCAGCAGAACCATTTCTCTGGGTTGAAGGAAGAGTTTCCTATCACCTCTCCAAGCGAGCTTTCGGGATGGATCAAAGCTGAGGTTATGAAAGCTCAGCTTTTCTGATAGCACTGTCCGGGTAGATTGATTTCTGCGCAGCAATACCTCTACCCTTGCCAGGAGTTCATTAAAAGAAAAAGGCTTGGTGAGATAGTCATCTCCGCCAATTCTCAGACCAGAAACTTTGTCGTCTACTGCCTTTCGGGCACTTAGGAAAAGAATAGGAAAGTTGGCACCCTGCCCCCTTAGCGTTTTCACAAGATCCAGGCCGTTCAACCCAGGCAGCATGATATCCACAATGGCCAGATCGAAAGGCTCAACACCGACTTCATCCAGAGCTTCCTCGGCACTCTGGCATTGGGCTACGCCATAGCCATGCTCTTTTAAACCGTCACTGACAAAGGTGGATATAACTGAGTCGTCTTCTACCATCAGGATATTCAACAGGCTACTCCAAATTATTAGTATTTTTCTTCGAACTCAGCTTACCAGTAAACCGTCAGAAAAGAAGGGACCTTTCCAGCCTGTAATGTTCAGGCAAGGTCAGGGCAATGCTGGCTCACTACTCTATAACCAGTCGCTGAGACGGCAGCATCACAGAGACAACGAGAAAAACATCAAGGAAACCACCATGAAAAAGAGCATCATCGCACTGGCTTTTATCGCTACGGGACTGGCTATTGGCGCACAGGCAAAAACCACCGCCCTGCCAACCTTGACTGACAGAGCCGCGATAGAACTGGTCAATCAGGGTCTGCAATTCTGCCGCAAAGACGGTTACAACGTCAGTGTTGCTGTTGTTGACCGCACAGGTTCCCTGAAAGCCTTCGGCCGCTCTGAGCTGGCTGGACCACACTGTGGACAGCGCTCAGAAAAAAGCGTTCACCGCAGCCTCTATGGGTCAGCCTACTGCCAACCTCGCCAAACTGGTAACCGATAAGCCTTTCCTGCAAGGTCTGAAAGATATGGATGCACGCATGTTGCTGCTCGGTGGCGGTATGCCAATCAAGGTTGATGGACAGATTGTGGGCGGCATCGGAATTGGCGGTGCCCCCGGCGGCCACCTGGATCAGGCATGTGCAGAGCAGGCTATCAAGATAACGCTGAAATAAATCAACCTTGACGCTACTCATTAGAGATTCTGATGAGTAGCACACGTGTTTATCAACAAACAGGTTGACTCTGCTGAAATCAGGCATAACATATAAATATGTTTTTATATGTTTTTTGGTAAGAGTGCATCCATGTCCAAATGCGCAGCGACGAAAAGCTGCTATCCAGCAGAAAATGTGGTTCAGCCCGTCACCTCCTTTGGAGCGACCACCCGCTACAGATGGTCACTGAGCGGAATGGACTGCGCCAGCTGTGCGGCAAACATCGAAAAAGCACTGGCTGCCTCCGCCGGCGTCAAGCAGGTCAGAGTCGCCTTTGCTACAGAACGCCTTGTGGTCGATCTGGATCAGAAAGTCTCCTCAGAAAACATCGAGAAAACGGTAAAACAGCTGGGCTTCACCCTGAAAAGTACTGACCAGAGAGAAGCGGAAGAGCCTCTCTGGAAAGCCCATTCAACCTTCACCCTGCTCGCGGTATTGATGACTCTGGCTGGAATTTCCAAAGTCTGTGACCCATCATGGGGTTCATTCGGCTTTCTGGTGGCGACCACTCTGGGCGTTCTGCCTTTTGCCAGAAAATCACTCAACCAGATTCGAAATGGTACCTGTTTCGGCATTGAAACCCTGATGACCGTTGCCGCAATGGGTGCCTTGATTCTGGGAGAAACCGTTGAAGCGGGTTTGGTATTGCTACTGTTTTCCTTGGGTGAACTGTTGGAAGGTTTCGCCGGAAGAAAAGCCAAAGCCGGCATAACAAGCCTGATGCAACTGATACCAGACACAGCCTGGAAACTACAAGACGGTGAACGCATAGAAGTCGTTGCAGACTTTCTGGTTCCCGGAGAGCTTATTGAAGTTTTACC
>NZ_JAHHPN010000722.1:0-11932 GCF_024606325.1 Endozoicomonas sp. ONNA1 | reverse complement strand
CTCCAGACGCTCACCCAGCTCATTCAGCTTTTTCAGACCTTCCTGCATGCTATCGCCTTCACGGAATACACCAAAGTAAAGCTGCATGGTGTTTTGCAGATCCTTACGAACGTCAGCAACTTTTTCACCACTACTGGACTGATTCAGACGATCCAGGCGAGACATGGCGGCCTCAATATCACTACCAGAAGCATCAACACCATCAAAACCTTCTCTCAGGTTTTTCTCTATCTGGATACCTGCTGCACGACCGAACACCACCAGATCCAGCAAAGAGTTACCACCCAGACGATTAGCACCGTGAACGGATACACAGGCAGCCTCACCACAGGCGTAAAGGCCTTCAACCACCTGATCATTGCCTTCAGCATCAGGAAACAAAGCCTGGCCACCCACGTTAGTCGGGATACCGCCCATCATGTAGTGACAGGTTGGTACTACAGGAACAGGCACCTTAACCGGGTCTGCATGTGCAAATGTCTTGGATAGTTCACAAATACCAGGCAGACGCAGATTGAGAGTTTCTTCACCCAGATGATCCAGCTTCAGCAGAACGTGATCCTTATCAGGTCCACAGCCACGACCTTCCAAAATCTCCAGAATCATGGAACGGGCTACTACGTCACGACCAGCCAGATCTTTTGCGTTGGGCGCATAACGCTCCATGAAGCGCTCACCCTCACTGTTGATCAGGTAACCACCTTCACCACGGCAACCCTCAGTCACCAAAACCCCCGCACCATGAATACCGGTCGGGTGGAACTGCCACATTTCCATATCCTGCATTGGGAAACCGGCCCGCAGAGCCATACCAATTCCGTCACCGGTATTGATCAACGCATTGGTGGTGGAAGCATAGATACGCCCGGCACCACCGGTAGCCATAACAGTCGCTTTGGATTTGATATAAACGGACTCACCCGTTTCCATGCAAATCGCGATAACACCGGCCACCTGACCATTCTGATTCTTCACCAGATCAACAGCGTACCATTCATTCAGAAAAGTAGTACCGCCTTTCAGGTTGGCCTGATAGAGGGTGTGCAGCAGAGCGTGACCTGTGCGGTCAGCTGCGGCACAAGTTCGGGCAGCCTGACCGCCCTTACCGAACTCTTTGGACTGACCACCGAATGGACGCTGATAGATACGACCCTCCTCTGTACGCGAGAAAGGCAGCCCCATGTGCTCCAGCTCAAAAACAGCCTGGGGACCTACCGAGCACATGTATTCGATAGCATCCTGATCACCGATATAATCAGAGCCTTTTACAGTATCGAACATGTGCCAACGCCAGTCATCCTGTGGATCTGCGCTGGCAATAGCACAAGTAATACCACCCTGTGCAGACACAGTGTGAGAGCGGGTTGGAAATACCTTGGTTACACAGGCCGTCTTGATACCCGCCTGAGTCAGTTGCAGTGCAGCGCGCATGCCAGCGCCACCACCGCCGATTACGATGGCGTCGTAAGTCAGTGTACGTAGAGCCGACATAGATTAATTCCCCCAGAGAATTTGAATGCCCCAGACGATGTAACTGAATACTGCAACAAAACAGATCAGCTGGAAGGGGAAACGAATCAGAACAGACTTACTTCCGAATGCACGGGCATTCAGATAGTCAGTGGCTATAGTCCACATCCCTACCCAGGCGTGGGCAGCAATGGACAGAATGGCAAGCAAGGTAAACACCTTAACCCAGGCCTGTTCGAACAGACCATTCCACTGCTGAAAATCCAGACCGGGATTTACAAGAACATAGCCGCCTATAAACAGCGTATAGGCAGCCAGAATAATGGCAGACAGTCTCTGCAGCATCCAGTCGTAAAGTCCACTTCGAGACAAGTTGGTAATATTGGTTACCATACCCACACCCCCGCGAGCACAATCAATACAGCCGACAGAATAATGGTGATGATCGCACCAGCCTTGCCTGACTCTTTACCTTCACCTACACCCACATCCATTAACAGATGCTTGACACCTGCAACAAAGTGGTAAATCAGACCGGAAAGCAGCACCCAGACAATAAATTTGACCGGGCCACCCGACATGAGTGTTTTCAGTTTCGCAAAGGACTGTTCCGAAGACAGCGACAGGTCCAGTGCATACAGCAGGAAACCAACTCCGACAAATAGCAATATGCCCGAAATCCTGTGCAGGATCGAGGTATAAGCTGGCAGAGGTAGTTTGATTGTGGTTATGTCTAGATTGACAGGTCTTTTGCTATTCACGTTTTTTGTCCCAACGCCCGAGGCGTGCACAGCTGAATCAGCAACATTATCCAGAGGTTATGACCTACTCGGGATCATGCCCTCTATCATCAGGTTTACCTGAACAGGCCACCCTGACTGCAGGCTAAGAAACCGCGTTAATTGTTGTTAACGTTCTCTTCTCACCCCCCCTCATGAAGCCCTCCACGACTTCGGCTGTGAAGTATAAACAGTTCGGTTTTCAATTACAATTGATTAACCCACTAAGCAAATTTACTATAGACCTCTGAGTTTATTGCGCAGACTTTTTCAACGACACACATGTTTGACAAACAGATTTCTGGCCCTATAGTGGTCGAACCGTGAAAGGGGCCCAACCATAAAAAAACTTATTCTGTGAGCACAATAATTTGGGTCCGAGACTAAGATAACGGCAGAATAAACGGCAAGACAGGAGCCTATGATGGCTGAAAAGAAAGCAACCCTCTCGATTGACGGCAAACAACTGGAACTTCCTGTACATACGGGCTCTCTCGGCCCAGATGTTGTTGATGTTCGCGGCCTGACTGCCAACGGTTTGTTTACATACGACCCCGGTTTCGTATCTACAGCTTCCTGCGAGTCAAAGATCACTTACATAGATGGTGAAAAGGGTGTGCTTCTGCACCGTGGTTACCCTATCGAGCAGCTTGCTGAGCACTCTGACTATCTGGAAACCTGCTACCTGCTGGTTTATGGTGAACTTCCCAACAGGAAGGAGAAAAAGCATTTTGAAGACACCATCATGCGTCATACCATGATTCATGAACAGATGGTAGACCTGTTCTCCGGCTTCCGTCGCGACGCTCACCCTATGGCCGTGATGTGCGGCGTAGTAGGCGCTCTCTCTGCCTTCTATCACGATTCACTGGATATCACTAACGAACGTCACCGTGAAATTTGCGCCTATCGCCTGATTTCCAAGATGCCAACCCTGGCAGCTATGACCTACAAATACTCCATCGGACAGCCGTTCGTCTACCCGCGCAACGATCTGGGCTACGGTGGCAATTTCCTGCATATGATGTTTGCTACGCCCTGTGAAGAGTACGAAGTTAATCCAGTTCTGGCTCGTGCCATGGATCGTATCTTCCTGCTGCATGCAGACCATGAACAGAATGCTTCAACATCGACTGTGCGCCTGGCAGGCTCCAGTGGTGCCAACCCATTCGCCTGTATTGCTGCTGGCATTGCAGCTCTGTGGGGGCCGGCTCACGGTGGTGCCAACGAAGCGGTACTGGTTATGCTGAATGAAATCGGTGATGAGAAACACATCGATGAGTTCATTGACCGCGCCAAGGACAAAAACGATCCCTTCCGTCTGATGGGCTTTGGTCACCGCGTCTACAAGAACTTTGACCCACGTGCCAAGGTTATGAAGCAGACCTGTGACGAAGTACTGAGCGAACTGGGCCTGGAAGACGATCCTCTGTTCAAGATCGCCAAGCGTCTGGAAAAGATCGCCCTGGAAGACGAATACTTCGTTGAGAAGAAGCTGTATCCGAACGTGGACTTCTACTCCGGTATCATTCTGAAAGCTCTGGGCATTCCAACAGAGATGTTCACTGTAATCTTTGCAACCGGTCGTACACCGGGCTGGATTGCTCACTGGCATGAAATGATCAGCGGTGAATACCGCATTGGTCGTCCGCGCCAACTTTACACCGGCGAAACTTCCAGAGATTTTATTCCGGTATCTGACCGCTAAGCAGCCTCCTGAAAGCCGGTGCTATTATCGGCTTTCAGACCTCCTCTGTTTCACCTGCCTCAGACTTTTTGTGTCATTTCAACGCCTTTGAAACATGACTGCCACTATTTCCCGGGGGACCAAAAACATCGTTCCGGACTGATTAATCGTAATGCTGGCTGAACCTGTCAAACGGACAAGGGCCAAAACATTCTTTAGATGCTTTCAGTCTCGTCTACTTTTAACCGATATTACCTATGAGTAGCTTAGGGAGTAGTGTCCCGGCATGAACGGCTAGTACGATAGAGCTAATACGATAAAACAATGACTGAA
Source organism: Endozoicomonas sp. ONNA1 (assembly GCF_024606325.1). Classification (NCBI taxonomy): domain Bacteria; kingdom Pseudomonadati; phylum Pseudomonadota; class Gammaproteobacteria; order Oceanospirillales; family Endozoicomonadaceae; genus Endozoicomonas; species Endozoicomonas sp. ONNA1. The sequence goes on along the minus strand of NZ_JAHHPN010000722.1, from coordinate 7,663 downwards.
CTTTTCCTGAACCCAGAGCCCTGGATTGCTCTGGCAACTCTTACCGTCCTGGAGATTATTCTGGGCATCGACAACATCATTTTTATTACAATCGTTGTCGACAAACTGCCTGCACATCAACGCAACAATGCCCGCAGACTGGGACTATTACTGGCAATGTTCACAAGGATCCTCCTGCTACTCTCCATTACCTGGATCATGACACTCACTGCCCCGCTATTCCATCTGTTCAACCATGCCCTATCCGGTCGGGACCTGATTCTTCTCGGTGGCGGGCTCTTTCTGCTCACCAAAGCCACTCATGAGATCCATGACGCTCTTGAACCCGGCGAAGATGAAGGACCTCACCTTAAACCAAGAGGGTATGCTATAACTCTTATCCAGATTGCCCTCATCGATATTGTTTTCTCCCTGGATTCAGTCATCACCGCAGTAGGGCTGGCAGAACACCTTTGGGTTATGATTACCGCCATTGTTATTTCGGTAGGCATTATGATGCTTGCAGCGGCGCCTGTTGGAGAATTTGTCAACAACCACCCTTCCTTCAAAGTGCTAGCGCTTTCCTTTCTGGTTCTGGTGGGTGTCTCTTTGATAGGAGAAGCTCTGGACTTTCATATCCCGAAAGGCTACATCTACTTTGCCATGGCGTTTTCACTGGCCGTCGAGATGCTCAATGGCCGTTTGCGATCGGAGCAAAACAAGTAACAGGAAAGTATTCTCCATTTATTGAGCAACACCCTCTGACTACTGGAGCTTTTATGTCCTGCCCGATTCTTTTTGATATGGATGGCGTGATTGCCGACTCCTGGCGACCCTTTTTCAATTACTGGTCAGAGATCCTGATCAAAATGGGCGCAGATAACCTCGCGACTGAAGCGCAAATTCTCGCCCTCTTTGAAGGCAATTTCTTCAAAAAGCTAGGCCAGCAAATCCCCGGTGACTGGATGCAGCCCGCTTTTTTGAATAGCGCGCGGCTCGCCCACTTAAAGTTTATGAAAGAGTGCCCTTCTGTTCCTGACGTCAGTGAAAGTCTTCAGCACCTTGCTCAACACTACCCCCTTTACCTGATCACCTCCAACTTTACCGAAGCGGCAGAACATTTCCTGACAAAACAGAATATCGGGTGTTTCAGGGAAGTTATGGGAATGGAGCAAGGCGTCATCAAGACGGACAAAATCCGGACAGTGATGAAACAGCACCCAGACCAGCCCTGTTATTTCGTCAGCGACACCTCAGGAGACCTTAATGAGGCCCGTGAAGCCGGAGCTATTCCCGTTGCAGTCAGCTGGGGCTGGCACGACCGCTCAACCCTTGAAGCAGCAAAACCCGCTTTCATACTTGACAATCCGTCTGAGCTGCTAGAATTCAGCTTTCACATTTAAACCTCGGACAGGTACCCATGAGACCCAATCCTTTCAGAAATGGTTTCTCTGGCCATTTCTGTCTGAATGATGATAAACACCGAAATTCAATGATCCGGAATCACACAAAGCCACCCGCTCCCGGGCCTGTTGACCAAACCCGAAGATCCTGGCAGTCAGGCACACCAGAAGGCATTATTGACTAAAATGGGTAAGATTGATGAATAGCGTAAAAGCAGAGCTCATTACGCTCAGGTCCCACCTGCTGACAGGTACTAGCCATATGATTCCCTTCGTGGTGGCTGGAGGCGTCCTTCTTTCATTGTCTGTCATGCTGCATGGTAGAGGAGAACCCCCGGAGTCCGGTTTACTCAAAGATGTGTGGGACATGGGGGTTGCTGGCTTTACCCTCTTTATCCCCGTACTCGGAGGCTATATAGCCTGGTCCATTGCCAGCCGTCCCGCTCTGGCACCCGGGATGATTGGAGCCTGGCTGGCAGGTCAGTTCGGTTGTGGCTTTCTGGGAGCAATGATTGTAGGACTCATTGCAGGCTATATTGTTAATGCCCTCAAGAAAATCCCCTTTCCACCGACCATGCGACCTATTGCTATCATCTTTATCTACCCTCTGGCAGGCACGTTTCTGACCTCAGCATTGGTAATTTGGGTAATTGGACAACCCATCGCCAATATGATGAATCACCTGAACGAGTGGCTCTATAGTCTTCAGGGATTATCCAAGGTTTCACTTGGCGCCATTCTTGGCGGCATGACCGCTTTTGATATGGGCGGTCCTATCAATAAAGTCGCCACCCTGTTCGCTCAAACTCAGATACAAGATCACCCCTATCTAATGGGTGGTGTCGGGGTGGCCATTTGCACCCCACCTTTGGGTATGTGGCTGGCCACCCTGCTCTCCCCCGGGAAATACTCTGCTGAAGAGCGAGAGGCTGGCAAGGCTGCTCTGGCTATGGGTATGATAGGCATATCAGAAGGAGCAATCCCCTTTGCTGTTGCTGACCCAATACGAGTCATACCCGCCATAGTTCTGGGAGGAATTACCGGCAATGTAATAGGATTCATGGCCGAAGTCATCAATCATGCTCCCTGGGGTGGCTGGATCGTTCTGCCGGTTGTCGATGGTCGCCCCTGGTATATTCTGGCCACCATCGCCGGTGCACTGGTAACAGCTCTGGCTGTCAACCTTTTGAAACCTGTAAAGCCCGAATCTTAAGAGCTTTCCAGACAATTATCCTTACCCTGCGTTAAAAATATCTGAAGGCCAGATTAATTTATGAAGAACTCGCACTCACTGGTTGAAGTCACACCACAAAGTCACGATCTTTTGCTCGAGATAGTTTACGCTACCACGAGGAACTTCACTGGTAAGCAGGTTTATAAAAAACCTCTGTGCCTGATGCACGAAGAAGCCGCCAACAGATTGCAAAACGCCATTGAAGTTCTTCAACCCATGGGGCTCAAATTAAAAATATGGGATGCCTATCGCCCACTGGAAGCCCAGCAGGAACTCTTTCAATGTGTACCGGACCCTCAATATGTGTCCCACCCGAAAACCGGGTTACGTACCCACTGCAGAGGGATAGCTGTTGATCTCACGCTGGTTGATCAGTTCGGACATACATTGGAAATGGGCACAGAGCTGGATGACTTCCGCCCATTAGCTCACCATGGCAATGACCAGATTACCGAGCTCGCACAGAAAAACAGGTTAATCCTGGCAGGCGCCATGAATGTGGCTGGATTCGACGCTCTTGAAAATGAATGGTGGCATTATCAATTACCTGATGCTGATCTATATCCGATATTAGAGGAAAATGAAGTCTGTTCAGGTATTATCTAGTGCCGCCGAATCTTATGCTTGATTCCGCTCGCACAGAGCTTGTCCAAGTGCAGTGCCACTGACCTTCAACAAGCCCGGGACGAACAGAGTGCGTGTCTATACCAACTCTGCTGTATGGGTAATCAGCTTGCGAATCTCAGGAATACAGGATCCACAGTTTGTTCCTGCCTTCAAAGACTGACCCACCTCGACAGGGTCAGTAAAGCCTTCCTCTTCAATCACACGACAGATGGTTTTCTCGCCCACACCAAAACAGGCACAAACCACTTTGCCAGTATCTTCTCCCTTCGGTGGAATGCCTGCCAGTAATCGCCAGCGCTCTGAAAAAGGAATATCTTCTTTTTCAAAAGCAGCCTGTAGCCATACACGATCACTGTCGGGCAATGACTCTCCAACAATAAGAAGAGCCTGCAGCTGGCCAGATGCAAACCAGGCACTACGGGCACTGCCTGTCTTCAGATCAGTGTAATCAATTCTTTCCTTGCCTGAGCCGACACACTCCAGCATTGTAGAATCAATGGATTGGCCTGCCACCTCATATCGGAACCCCTGCTGGAATTTCACCTCTGTGGCATAATCAAACGGCTCAAAGTCCTGCTTTTTGCGACTTAGTAAAACCGCCTGTTGCTTCAGAGAAACTGCTTCAATGCAGGCAGGAGTGTGCTTGCAACCCGGCTGCTTTGACCAGGGGTCTACCTCTGGCTTCACCAAAACACCACAGTGACCGCTTTTGCTGTTCTGCCGTGTCCAGTGCATGGGCATGAAAACATTACCCCTACCCACTGAAGGTGTGACAGCAACCCTGACCAAAATGGCATCAAAGGCTGTAGTCAATCGACACAATCCCTGGTCAGCCAGCCCGTACTTCTGAGCATCTTCAGGATGAACTTCCAGGAAAGGCTCATCAATGTGCTGACTTAACCTGGGCGACAGTGCTGTACGCGTCATGGTATGCCAATGATCACGAACCCTGCCAGTATTCAGCAACAGCGGATAGTCGGCGTTGGGCTGATGGTAGGAAACCTTGAACTCCGTTGAAACAATATTCGCCCGACCTGTTTCTGTGAAAAAGCTGCCATCAGCAAACAATCTTGTATGTGGCTGAGCAGACGTTTGTCCTGTCACCAGTGGCCACTGGAATGGATCAAGTGCTTCGTATTCCGCATCCGAAATGGAAGCCACAGCACCAATATTAAAATCTCTTGTACGACCCTTAGAATTATTCTCAAAAGCAGAGAGAGCCGCATGTTCACGGAAAATATCAGCAGATCTCTGATAATTAAAGGCGTCACCAAACCCCATCTTTTCTGCCACCTTCGAAATAATCCACCAATCAGGTCTGGCGGCTCCGGAAAGTTCAAACAGAGCTCTCTGCCTCGAAATTCTTCTCTCCGAGTTGGTGACCGTGCCGTCCTTTTCACTCCAGCCAGCGGCGGGCAAACGGATATGGGCAAACTCAGAAGTATCTGTTTTTTCAATGCAATCAGACACGACGACCGTCGGACACTTTTTCAGGGCACTGATCACCGTATTGCTATCAGGCATACTGACCACAGGGTTAGTACCCATAATCCAGACAAATTTTATGTCGCCGTTATTCATGGCATTAAACAAATCTACGGCTGTTTTACCCGGTGATGTAGCAATATTCGGTGCCTTCCAGAATCGCCTGACCCGATCCACATCGTCCGTGTGAAAATCCATATGAGCAGCCAGCTGATTGGCCAAGCCTCCAACCTCCCGACCTCCCATCGCATTTGGCTGACCAGTAAGTGACAATGGCCCAGATCCCGGCTTGCCAATACGTCCCGTAATCAGGTGACAGTTGATGATGGCATTGACTTTATCGGTACCAGCAACGGACTGATTCACACCCTGAGACCAGGCAGTAACGACTTTTCCGGTCTCTGCAAACCACTCACAAAACTGCTTGAGAGCAGCTTTATCAATCCCGCAAAGTTTGGCAACCGCTGAAAAACTCCCTACTTTTCTGGCGGCGTTCAGAGCCTCATTAAAACCTTGGGTGTGCTGATCAATGTATGCCTGATCCAACTTATTGTGCTTATCAAGGTAGCTAAATAACTTATTGAAGAGAGCGGTGTCGGTTCCTGATTTCAGAGGAAGATGCAGGTCGGCGATGTCACAGGTATCAGTGGCACGAGGATCGATGACAACCACCTTCATGTCTGGACGCTGCTCTTTTGCAGCCCTTATTCTCTGGAATAATACCGGGTGACACCAGGCTGTATTGGCACCGACCAGCACGATCATATCGGCTAATTCAAGGTCCTCATAGTTACCAGGCACAGTATCAGAACCGAATGACCTCTTTTGACCTGCTACCGTAGAAGCCATACAAAGGCGTGAGTTGGTGTCTATGTTGCCGGAACCAATAAAACCCTTCATCAGTTTGTTAGCCACATAGTAATCTTCTGTCAGTAATTGACCAGAGCCGTATAAAGCCACCGCTTCAGGACCGTACTCTTCTATTGTGGTTTTCAGTCGATAAACAACCTCATCCAGGGCAACATCCCAATTGACTCTCTGCTCACCTATATAAGGGGTCAGGAGACGATTCTCCAGAGAAACCGTTTCTCCGAGTGCACTGCCTTTTGAACAAAGACGTCCAAAATTAGCAGGGTGGTTCTTCCGGCCTTCTATATCCACCAGATGGAGCTCTTTATCGGTGACCGTCGCCTTGATACCGCAGCCAACACCACAATAGGCACACGTCGTATTGATGACTTGCTGAGGGTGATTGCATATATCGATGCTGTCAGCCATAGACATACTTCCTTCATTGGAAATTTCTTAGTGTTTCAGTGCATCTGCATTCAGATAACGTTTGCCGAAAATAAGTTGGTCGCGGATATCTGAAATATCTCGCCCTGTTTCCATCAATTCCTGATACCAGAGACCATCTGAAGCATCGCCAAAGAGCAGAGCCCCCTTCAACTCGTTATCACGGATCACCAGTTTTCGATAGATGCCAACTCCTGCAGCATCAATGATGATTTCTTCATCACTCTCTTCTGCAACAAACTGTCCACTGGAAAACAGATCAATACCGTCTACTTTCAGGCTGGTTGGTATCGGAACAGGCTCAAACCGCTCTCCCGACGAGCCCAACAGTCGATGCACAGCCACCTGAGCGTGCCCATAAACCGGCGCCACAAGACCAAACAGATCGTTGTTCAGCTGCACACACTCGCCAATCGCCGTTACTGAAGGGTCTGAGGTTTGCATTCTGTCGTTCACCAGAATACCTCTATCACACGCCAGACCAGTACCTCTGATCAGTTCTATGTTGGGCCGAACCCCCGCTGTCACTACCACCAGCGAAGCCTGTAACCACTCGCCATCTTTCAGTTGCACGCCGGTCACTTTTCCATCATCACCCGTATAGGAATCCAGCATGGCACTGCAACGGAACTCAATACCTTTTTCTTCCAGTGCTTTCTGCAAAAGCTTTCCGGCCTTTTCATCCAGCTGTCGGGCCATAGGAATGGACATGGTATCCACCACGGTGACCTTCATACCCCGACTGGCGAGGCCACTGGCACATTCAAGACCCAAGAGTCCGCCGCCAATTACCACGGCCTTTGCCCGGGGTCTGGATGAAGCTGTAAGCATCTGCTCAACATCATCAAGATTCCTGAAAGCCATAACTCCTTTCAGATCAGCTCCGGGTACAGGAATACGATTGGGTAGAGAACCCATCGCCAGAACCAGATGATCGTAATCAAAACTTTGACCACCCACTGTCTCGACTCGCTTCAACTCAAGATCAAGACCATCAACCCGATAGTCGCTGCCCGAAAACAGGCTGATATCCTGGTTCCGATACCAGGATTCAGGTTGCAGTTGAATACCCTGAAGATCGACACTGCCTGCCAATAACTTGGATAGCTGAATCCGGTTGTACCCGGGGCAGGATTCCTCAGAAAGAACGGTGACCTGATACTCACGGCTATTCTGCTCAGTAAGCTTTTCCAGAAAGCGAACTGAGCCCATGCCATTTCCCACCACCAGCAGCTTTCGCTTCAATGACGGATGACGACTGACGCTCGCCGCCTGTAACGCCGCTGTCATATCAGGCTGCCTCGATAGTGACCGACACCAGTGAGACCTGAACCCTCTGGTCCACGACTTCCACGGGATAAGTATTTAACGCCACGGTTTCATCTTCCAGACACTGACCGGTGCTTAAATCAAAGTGCTGTTTATAAATGGGCGACGCTACCACCAGACGCCCTTCCAGATCTCCTACCAGACCACGGGAGATAACATTGGCCTGACTGAATGGATCGTGGTTATCCACTGCATAAACTTGGTCGTCTACTTTAAACAGGGCAACTTGAACGCCTTCCACCAGAGCACAGACACCCAAGTTCTGAATAAGATCACTTTCACTGCAAACGGTTGTCCAAACTTTATTAGC
>NZ_JAHHPN010000721.1:0-4076 GCF_024606325.1 Endozoicomonas sp. ONNA1 | reverse complement strand
CGCCGTAGTTGTCTTCATTGATGCCAGAACTGCGGACAATCACCGGCTGTGATGTGGAGAGCTGACGGCGCAGATCCCTGATTTGTCGGGCCGCCTCAGAATCTTTAACCTGTTCGTAGTAGTCATCACTGGCAACAAATTGTGCCAGATCCGCCAGCCATCTATTCCTTTTGGCTTGATCTGAAGGCGGCAAGGCATTGAGGTATTCCCGGACGTTGGCCAGGCTGGTCTCTAACCCCGGTTCAAGCACGATCCCGGGAAGGCAGCGGTCTAAACGACGGGTATCCAAAGGATGTTGTTCAAGTGCATTCGTGACTTGAGCAGTAACACATTCGAAGGGTGGAACAGGCAGACCGGCTTTCTTCATGCGCTGCAAAAACATTCCCTTGCCACCAAGTTGTGCGCGTTGAACCGGATAATTGTCAGCAGCCTGATCTGAAACAGGTGGAAGGCATATTCGCTTGGCTAGTGACGTTGGCTCGTGAAAGCCACTGCTATCAGGATTACCGAAATACCTCTTGGGTGAACTGTTAGCCCAGTTGGATGGACTACCAGCCCCTTTATTCTGATTGGGACTGTCTGTCAGCCTGTAAGAATCTGATTTGTCAAAATTATTAGCGGGTAACATCAAGATATCCCTCTCATGTTAATATTTATCCATGATTTGTTGGTCAGATACTTAATAAATACCCTTCTTTCGACAATAATGTTTTTATAAAGTTCACTCGTAGCCTGAACCACGAAACAACAATAAGCTGTCACACGGTTTGCACTGTTTAACGCTGCCAGAATAGCTAAAACTATATTCGGAGATTACATGAGGTATTGACTAACTTCAGAGTTTCTTTTTTTTGCTGCCTCAATAAAGGCCTCATCGTGTTTGAGCCCGATAGCGACAAAAGTAAAAGCATGAGCATCCTTTTCAATTAAATCCAGCATGTAATCATGATCCTGCAATACCGTTTTATCGACATACATCAAGCAATTAATATTGACAGTTATTAAGGTTTTAATAATATTTCTATCACTTCGGATTCTTTCACTGGCATATTGCAGAGCTCCTAAAGAATTTGCAACAGCGGCTATGACAACCTTCTCATCATCCCGAAGTGTCGGGCTGGCATATTGCAGATGATAACCATCTCTGGCGATTGCAAGCATGACGACCTCTGCAATACCCTTCAGCTCCTCACTCACATATTCCAGACTGTATGGATGTAGTGCAACCGTTGCCAATACAAGGTCTTTATCGTTGCAAATTCGTTGGCTGGCATATTTCAGTCCATCCTTGAGCAGGACATTCCTGAGCTTTTCTTTATGATCCCCAAGCGACTGAACCGGTAAAAAATCAAAGTTCAGGTTGTAACCGGAGGATGGCTTGATAACAAAGTAATGATCTTTCAAATGGGGATACACAAGATCAACCCATCGATTAGCCTTACCGGGATGTAACAATAAAAAATGATGCAGTAGTTCCCTGCGGATGTCCTCAGGAAGCTCATCACTCATGAACATTTCCCGAAGATTGTCCTTCGATTTAACCAACCGATGACAATGATCAATAAACTGTTTTAGATGATTGTTTAATAATTGGTAGCAACCGCGATCAATACCATATCGGTAAGTATCAACCATTAACAAAAGGCAATGTTGAAAGGCGAATCTATTGGCTTCTGCCGCAACATCGCTATCAAGGCGTTGGGCAAGTAAATTCAAGTTCCACTGATCTCCTTCAAAAATACCGCTTGAGCTTAAGAAGTCCCAATCCAGCCAATTAACTGTCTGCAATGCCGTTATGAGTTTTACAAAGGCACCCTCCATGGCTTGACGTGATGTCATTCGCGGACATTTGACGATCACTTCAGCCGCTGCGGCGTTGCAACCAGACTTCATGCTATCAGCATTTTTATCCAGTTCCATCGCTTTCAGTAACTGCACCAGAAACCACATACGTTTTAACTTGCCGGGTGCATCACTGCCATCAGTGCGGTAAAAGTTTTCAGAGAATTTCAGCCGCAAGGTACCTCCTTCTCCCTCCTCCTCATTTTCAAGTAGCTCGATAAAGCCCGCAAAACCGGATAACTCAAAGTTAACAATCAAGGTATGATCCATACTGATCACAGTCCCGGTAAGAGGTCTTGATTCTCTTAGGGATGCTCTGCAGGACGGACTCAATATCGTTAACTTTTTACTCGAGCCACCCGGAGTCGTGCAATCAACATAGATGAAGCTATTGTCTCTGGATAGCACGCTCAGAGCCGAGGCCCGGGTAACCGGTACCCGGGCCTTTATTAAGAACCCATGCAATTCAAAAATCAGGTCATTGACACGGCGGACCTCCTCAGTCTTCCAAAGATTGAGAGCTTTAAAACAGGATAAGACAACTTGTTTATCACGCTTCAGTCTTTCACTCACATACTTCAGGTTGTATGGATATACGGCAATGGTTGCTAGTACAAGGTCTTTATCATTTCGAACCCGTTGGCTGGCATATTTCAGTCCCTGCCTGCGCAAAACATTCTTGATGTTTTCTCTGTTAACCCTTAGCGAATGAGCGGGTGGAACCTCAAAATCCACGCTACAACTGCAGGATGGATTGACAACAAAGTACTGATCTCCCAGGTCATACACATCTTCGAACAATGGCGTAGCCTTATCAGGCTCTAATAATAAAAAATGCTGTAAGAGTTCCTTGCGGGTGTCTTCAGCGATCTCATCACTCATTAACACTTCCAGAGGGGTGTGAATTGATTCAAAGAACCTTCGACTATGATGAATAAACTCTTTTTGATGATTGTTTAATAACTGTATTAATAACCGGAAACAATCTCGATTAATGTAATATTGAGCATAATGAACAATCAAGAAAAGGCAGTGTTCAAAGGCGAATCTATAGGCTTCTGTCGTAACATCGCTATCAAGGTGGTGTACAAGGCTGTTAAAGCTCCACTGCACTCCTTCAAAAATGGCTGTTGACTTTAAGACCTCATCCAGGTTCTTAATGACAGATAACGCCGTTATCAGTTTTATAAAGGCTTCCGGCATGATTTCACGTGATTTCATATGGGAGCATTCGACAATTATTTCACCCGCTACGGCATTACAACTGAACTTCATACTATCAGCGTGTTCATCCAGATTGATCGCTTTCAGTAACTGCGTCAGAAACCACATACGTTTCAACTTGCCGGGGCCATCACTGCCATCAGCCCTTTTAAATCGGTCAGAAAATTTCAGCCGCAGGGTACGTCCTTTCCCCCCCTCTGCGTGTTCAAGCAGCTCAATAAGGCCCACGTGATGTCCTAATTCAAGGTTAACAATCAAAGCATCATCCATAATGATGACAGTCGCCGGACACTCTGACCTAACGAGGGATGCCTTGCAGGAGCGACTAAATAGCGGTACCTTTTTAACCGGGCCTCCCGGAGTCCTGCAATCTGCATAAGTGACGGGCCATATCCTGGATATCTTGCCCTGACCCGAGGCCAGAGCGACCGGTGCCAGTGCCTTTACGAATCGCTGATGCAGGGCAAAAATCAGTTCATGGACACTCAGAACCTGCTCAGCCTTCCCGGGGTTGAGTGCCTGAAGAGAAGATTGTAACTGACGGCAGGCCAATACCCACTGACGAAATGATAGCTGTCCTTCTTCAGGGGCTTGCACGGGCTGAATGACACTTTTCAGCTCTGACTGAATGGTCTCTTTCAGCGCCTTGAAGCGGTTGGTCAGTTGCGGTAATTCATCCAGCCATGGCTCCACCTTGGATAAATCGCTGATACCCGCCAGCTGCAGGAATGAATTGTACCCATCCAGCAGCGCTTCCGCCCCATGAACCAGCCGGTTTACATTGTCCCGGGTCACCGCCAGTAGCTCTGAACGTTGCGGCGACATGCTCAGTTTTATCGGGTTTGCCAGACAATCCAGTCCACCACCGGGGGCAAAAAATGCCAGCAGCCGGGCATTTTGGTCCGTGAGCCACTGAAACCCCCTGGCGACCTGGCTGAATGTGCCTTCAGATGGGGACAAATCATCCCGTGACGGGACGGCTGTCGTTAAAGGTAAATCAGAAACAGCAG
>NZ_JAHHPN010000720.1:0-49149 GCF_024606325.1 Endozoicomonas sp. ONNA1 | reverse complement strand
ATACGCAAAGAATCGTGATCCCGGTCACGGTGACTGACGGTAGTGGCGCTTCTGATACCAAAGCCTTGATGATGGCGGTTAGTGGTACCAACGACGCACCAACAGTCTCTTCAACAGTCGTTTTGCCCGCAGGTACAGAAGATCAGTTGGTTACCCTACAGGCGTCAGACCTTCTGGCTCACGCGACTGATGTGGATCATCGTGCCCGACTTAGTATTCACAACCTGTCAGCAGACCATGGTCGGATTACTGATAACCGTAACGGCACATACACCTTCACCCCGACTACAAATTACAACGGCCCGGTGCAATTTAGCTATGAAGTGCAGGACGAGCATCAAGCCTCTGTTGCCCAAACGGCTTCTATGAATCTGGCGGCTGTTGATCATCTTTCGATTATATCCGGAAATACTGTTGCCACCGTTGCTGAAGGTGACATTGGTGATATCAATAATGTTAGAGGCATGCTCACTATTAGTGATGTTGATGTTGGTGATAATCCCGTTTTCCCGAATGTGTCGCCCACGGCAACGACCTATGGTCATTTCACCATGGTTAATGGCTTGTGGACCTATCTGCTTGACCAGAGCAAGGTGCAGGATCTAAACCCGTCTGCTGCGGATGCCAGCAAGCGCCAGGTCACAGACTCTTATACATTTACGGCCAGTGATGGCAATGCTCAAACCGTTAATATCACCATCACGGGTACTAATGATGCGCCCACGATTGCGACGGTTGCTCTAAGTGGTACTGAAGACATACCTTATACCTTCAGTGCCGGTGACTTTGGCTTTCAGGATGTGGACGCAGGTGCAGTTTTGGACCATCTCACCATCACCCGGCTGCCTGACGCCAATGAGGGCAAACTCCAGTTAAACGGTGCAGATGTCACTGCCGGACAGAATATAGTGACCGGTGATATCCCCAACTTAGTATTCACCCCGGCCGCCAATTTTCACGGCGATGTGCATTTTGCTTATACCGTTAACGATGGTACGGCAGATTCAGCCGTTGCTACCGGCAACATCAGTGTTTCGAGTATTGTTGATGCCGCTGACATTTCGACAAGTGCCCCACCTGCAGGAGATGAAGATAAGGCCATCGCACTAAACCTGATTGTTGCATCACACGGTGATACCCCGGAAAGCATTACCCTCAAAGGTTTTTTAGCAGGTACTCAGTTTTCATCAGGTCATAGCGATGGTTCCGGTGGGTGGGTGGTAAATGCGGGCGATGTCTCATCATTGACTTTAACACCTCCGGTGAATTATCAGGGCTCCATGCCGTTATACGTCAGTGCAACGACAAGTGATGGCAGCCAATCTGTTACCTCTCCTCCCCAAGCTGTTTCGGTCACGGCCAACCCGGTAACCGATGCAGCGTCAGTTGATTTAAATTTTACCGCTGAGCAAAAAGTTATGACCTTTGGCAATGCGGGAACCGGGGGGGTTTTGAACCAGGGTCAGCTTGATACACCAGATCATATTACAAAGTTGGCCGTTGAGTTTGACGTTATCGGTAGTCAGCAAGTTGCCACAAGTGCTCATCATGGGGCTACGTTTCTAAGTTATGCCGTCCCCGCAGATCCAAATGAGTTTTTTGTCTGGAGACCAGATAACCTGACCCTTGGAATAGGCCACCATGAGTACGCTACCGGCATCGATACAACTGACGGAAATAGCCATCGCTACTCAATATTATGGGACTCAGTGACTGGTCACCTGGATCTTCTTGTCGATGGCCAAAGCGCGTATAGTCATGACAACGTCGCAACAGGGTATCAGATCCCGGGGCATGGCGTTTTTGCTCTTGCCCAGGATCAGGATCATTATGCAGAAGAGTCGGGGCCCGCTGCCACAGGGAACCATGGATTTAACCCTAATGATGCCTATCATGGTCAGATATTCAGCGCAGCGATGGCTGCTAATGTCGATGTTGACAAAACTCTGTTGGCTCATTCTCCCCTTGGCAAAGTTATATCAAAAAGTGCAGGCCTGGTTTTTGATATACAAGCAGATCAGGCTGGCACACCCGTCGATGTAACGGGTCACCATCAGTTGTCTCAGGCCGGAGCATTGACCGAACAGAAAGTATTAGTCGATACCAATATCGCTACTCCAAATAGCTCAGCACTATTGCATTTACAGCCAATGATAACACCACCTGCTGATCCGCAAGACCATATCAGTAAGATTGAACTCACAGGTTTTGATGTCGGAACGGTATTAAGTGATGGCCGTGGTCACACTCATACTGTTAGCCGAATGACAGAACATATCGATGTTCAAAACTGGACGACCACCAGCGTGACAGCACAGTTACCCGGTGGGAATGCACAAAATATGGATATCCGGCTAGTCGTAACAACCACCGGTGCAGGAGGTGATGCTGTGAGTGAACATTCTGCACCGCTGATAATGGACCCGACTCAGCCCTTGCCAGCCCCCCCGATTTCGAACCATGATCAGGCTCCAGACATTAGAAGCTCTGACGTTACCGACCAACTTGATATACGGGCACATGAAGGTAGCCTTTCCGATAAAGAACCTCAAATCAATCTGGAGTCACTGCGTGATCAAAATCAACCCCATGCTCTGGCCTCAGGTGATATCGACAGAGCTCAGCTTGTAAATGCCGGGTTCGTCCTTAGCGGAGCTTCCGAAAATGAAGCCGGGGGCTCCTTACTGCGTCAGGTTGAGCAACATCTCAATGAAAAACAAAGCAAGAAGAGTGATGAACAAAGCGTTTCGAATGAGATAAAAGGCGAATCATCACCGTCGACTGATGAAAAGCTTTTGGCAAGCAGAACTGCAGATACTGACCATGGTGATGCAACCATAGGAAGCTCAGGCTCGCACATAGATAGTTTGGTACCAAAGCCCACTGATGACTCCTTACCACTGATTTAACGGCACAACTGACAATCGTTGCAGACGTTGATCGCAGATAAGAACAGTTCCCACACTCAAACTTTGGAGAATAAATGGCAGATCAGAACAGCAATGTGGTCACTGATCGATGGGATACGGGATCTCCGGAGCCGACACACTTTGATGCCTTGCTCGACAGTTTGGTTATCGTGACCAAGTTATATGATAGACCAAGTACGGTGACTGCCTTGAGCGCTGGCTTGCCTTTGATTGAGAATAAGCTCACCCCCGCCCTGCTGCCACGGGCGGCAGAGCGGGCCAGTTTATCTGCGCGCTTATTAAATCGCGAACTCGATGCAATACTTCCCGAAGTCTTGCCTGCTATTTTGTTGCTTCATAATGGCAATGCCTGTGTGCTGACCAAGCTCGACATTACAGCGAATAAGGCCACAATTATTCGCCCGGAAGCTGGCTTTGGTATGTCTGAAATGGACCTTGATGATCTGCGTGTGTTGTACACCGGCTTCAGTTTTTTCATTAAACGTGATTACAAGTTTGATAAAGACCGTCGTCTGATGACCGGTGAAGCAGGCAAGCATTGGTTTTGGGACACCTTGCGATTGTCTTTCCCAATTTATCGTGATGTGCTCATTGCTTCTGTTGTTATTAATTTATTTGTACTCTCTACCCCCTTTTATGTCCGAAATATTTATGATCGGGTCGTCCCTAACTCAGCCTTTGATACCTTATGGGCATTTTCAATTGGGATAGCCATTATTTTTTCCTTCGATCTTTTGCTTAAATTGATCCGAACCTTTTTCCTGGATGTTGCGGGAAGGAAGTCGGACGTCATTCTTTCTTCCAGGATTTTTGCTCATGTTCAGGCTTTGAAATTAGAACACCGACCCAGATCAGTGGGTTCATTTGCTAAAAGGGTGAGCGAATTTGAGAGTATTCGAGATTTTATCACTTCTGCAACACTGACTACATTGGTTGATATACCTTTTGTAATTATTTTCCTGATCGCCATTTATATATTCAGTGGCTACCTCGCTATTGTTCCGGTGGTTTCAATTTTTATTATTTTAGTCATCACTCTGTTGATCCGCCGACCTGTTGATGAGGCTATCTCCCATAGCTATGGTGCATCCGCGCTAAAGAATGGTTTGCTGATTGAGACCCTTAATGGCCTGGAAACTGTTAAAAGTAACCGAATGGAGGGGTTAAATCAGCGAAAGTGGGAACAGAATGTTGGCGAAGCTTCATACTGGAGCAACCGTTCCCGGCTTTATTCAACGTTTGGTACAAGCACGTCTGGCTTTATCCAGCAAATGACGACAGTTGCCTTACTTATTGTGGGTGTCTATGAAATTGCGAACCATGACCTGACCATGGGCGGGTTGATTGCAGTAAGCATGTTAACAGGGCGTGTAATTTCTCCAATGACGCAGGTAGCAGGCTTAATCGCACGATGGGGACAAACCAAAGAAGCATACAACGGCATTGCCGGTATTATGGCAATGCCTGTCGAGCGCGAAGATGAAAAACAGTACCTTCAGTGTGACCTTACTGAGGGCCATTTTCAGCTTGAAAATGTTTCGTTAACGTTTCCTGAGCATACCGTTCCTGTGATCAAATCGGTGTCAATAAATATTCCCGCAGGAAGTCGATTGGCGGTAATCGGTCGTATTGGCTGTGGAAAAACCACTCTGCTCAGGCTTTTAATGGGACTTTATACGCCTACCGAAGGTGTCATTAAGCTTGATGGTATCGATATTCGTCAGCTTGATCCAAGTGACCTGCGCAAAATGACAGGCTGTGTTGAGCAGCAACCTACCCTATTCTCTGGAACGATTCGTGACAACATCGCCACGGGTACACCCTACGCTACCGACGCACAGATTCTTAAAGCCGCTGAGATGGCGGGCGTCGTCGAATTTACAGCAACTCACCCGGAGGGCTTGAACCGGGAGTGCGGTGAGCAAGGCAGAATGCTTTCCGGAGGACAACGACAGTGCGTGGCTCTCGCTCGCGCTTTGCTCCGAGATCCAAAAATTCTGATCTTTGACGAGCCAACCAGCGCACTTGATCAAGACTCGGAAAGGAAACTTATACAGCGCCTTAACCGGCTGGCACCTGATAAAACCATCATTGTTTTTACACAACGGCTTGCCATATTGAGTTTACTCGATTCCATCGCAGTTATGGATGATGGCGAGATACTGATGAAAGGCACGAAACAAGAAATTCTTGATCAGCTTGCGGGTGAGCCTCCCGGCCAGAAGAGAGCTGTATGAGTTTATCAAGGCTAAAAGGCAAATCATTCACTCAAGCCGATCTCGATTTTATTACGGACGCCTCCCAAGGCGAGTTAATGCGGACACCGTCTGCAGCCAGAGTGACGCTCTGGATATTGTTTGCCATGGTGTTGTTTTTGCTCCTTTGGGCCTATTTCGCCAACATCAATGAGATCGTTCGCGGCCAGGGTAAAGCGATCCCGATTAGCCGTACACAAGTCATTCAAAACCTCGAAGGCGGTACAATTAAAGCAATCCACGTGCGTGAAGGACAGTCTGTTATGCAGGGGGAGTTGCTCATGGAGCTTGATCCAACGGTAGCGAGTGGTTCATTGACACAATCGGTCGTGGAGACTTCATCGTTGCTTGCAGAAGAAACTCGCCTTGCGGCAGAAGTCGCAGGCACTCGCCCTGAATTCGCCCCTGAACAAGTTGCCACCCACAACACTTTTATCGACACGCAGTTAAAGCTTTATAAAGTGAGACAGGATGAGCTTCATATGCAGCTTGATAATATCTATCTGAAAACAAGTAAGGCTCGCCAGGAACTTGTCTCAGCTCAACAGCAGGCGGAAGACCAGCAGCGCCAGGTTGATTTGATCCGGCAGCAGCTCAAAATGAACGAGCCCTTACTTAAAATGGGTGCGGTGTCTGAGTCTGCTGTGATTGATATTAAACAACGACTCAGTCAAGCACAATCAGAGGTTAATAAAACAAACAATCAGATCCCAAAGCTGAAAGCAGAGATTCAGCGTCTCAAGAAAGAAGAAGGCAGTACTTTGTCAGGCTTCCGGGCAGAAGCGCAGGAACAGCTATCTGAAGTACGAACGCGTCTTGGTATTGCCCGTGGTAAAAAAACCGTCAATGAGGCAAGCGTTCAAAACACCGAACTGCATTCGCCGGTTGATGGGGTGATTCAAAAATTGTATGTCACAACGATTGGCGGTGTCGCAAAGCCAGGGGCTGAGCTTATTGATATTGTGCCAGTGGATGATGAGCTAATGGTTGAGGTCAAGGTAAAACCGAAAGATATTGGTTTTGTGCAGCACGGCCAGCATGCAAAAGTGAAAATTTCGGCGTTTGATTTTGCGGTTTATGGTGGTCTCGATGGCAGAGTACAGACCATTTCCGCTGACTCCATTACTGACCAGCGTGGCAATAGTTATTACATAGTCAAAGTCAGAGTCGAAAAAGCATACTTTGGAGAGGGTAACAGCCACCTGAATATCATTCCTGGCATGCAAGCAACTGTCGACATTAGCGTAGCAGAACGCAGCGTATTGCAGTACATCATGAAGCCACTATTGAGAGCTTTACAGTGATGACCATCTAACGCAGTGGCGATTATATGTTTATATTCGGAGCTGATAACAATGAAGCCAACATTACGCACCACGCTTATCGTTCTTGGTATGTTCTGGTGGAACAACACTTGTGCACAAAGCCTGGAGCAAACGGTTAATGATGCCATACAGACCAATCCGGATATGGCTGCAACGTTACAGGCTTACTACGCATCGCAGGCTGAACTTGACATTGCCGAGGGCAGGTTCCTGCCAAGTATTGATTTGAGTGCTGATGGTGGGCGGGAAGATCTGGACCGGGCTAATGTTGGAGAAACCGATCAAACTCGCAAGCAGGCCAGACTGAAATTCTCACTCCCGCTGTTTCGTGGCTTTGCCAATACCAGTGAATACTCGCGCGCTGACTTCAACATGCGGGCTCATTATTATCAGACACTGGCACAGGCTGAATCACTCGCTTTACAGGTGGCGCAAGCCTATACCAATGTAATGAATGCTCAAGAGGTGCTGCGTTTGTCGCAAGAAAACCTGAAGCAACATCTCGAAACTTACGATATGGTGGCTGCACGCAAGCGACAGGGCATATCCGATAAATCCGACCTTACACAAATTAAAGGTCGCATTGCCAGAGTCAGAGCTAATTTACTTGCAGCCCACAACAACCTGTCCGATGCAGAAACCTTATACAAGCAGCTCACTGGTAACCAACCTGGCAACTTTATCCGTCCAGAGGTTAATCAGTCTTACTTACCTGAAAGCCATGATCGAGCCGTTGAATTAGCACTTCAGAATAATCAGCTGCTCATCGCCAGCAAACTTGATGTGAATGCTTCAGCAGCCAATGTCAAGGGGGTTCGTTCTGAAAACTATCCCAGCTTTGACTTAGTCGCAGATCGTAGTTGGAAAGATAATGTGTCTGGTTTTGATGGTCGGGAAGACGAATGGCGAATGCTTGTAGAAATGAACTGGAACCTCTACTCCGGGGGACAAAGCAGCTCTCGTTATCGTCGTGCTCTTTACCGGGAGGAAGCCTCTCGGATGCTTTCGAATAGGGTTTATCGAGAGGTGCAGGCCAATGCGCAGTCATCGTGGGACGCTTTCGAAACACTGAAGCAATCACGCGTCCATTTGCGTGATTATGTTGAGCAATCTAAAGAGAGTGTGAAGTTATATCTGGCGCAGTTTAAGGCTGGTCAGCGCACTTTATTGGATTTACTTGATACTCAGAACGAGCTGTTTGAAGCACGCAAGCGATACCTCGCTGCTGATTATCATTACATTTATGCCCAATACCGTGTCCTTGCGAGCATAAGCAATATCCTGAGCGCGATGCGAATCAATACTATGCTGCCACTTTTGCAAAAAGGGCCACGAAAGACAATTCCACAAGTAGATGAAACGTGAAGGAACTTGTTATTGCCAGGCTGAGGCCCGGCATCCTTTTCTGGATTAAGCGAGAGCGGCTGCCAGGCATGCTGCCTGATGGCCAGTAGGCCCAGTGTCACCAGAGATTCTGTGAGAGTGGAGGTTTGTTCTGGCAGACGGTAGGCAGCCACTTCCCTTGGATCCGCAAAAGGCTACCGGGCTGAAGTCAGGCAATCACCCGCTTCTTCAGGTTTCATCGGATTATCCTTTTATTATCACTGGCTCAGAACCTGTGGCCGACCCGCATACCCTTTGTCAGCCTATAGACACTCCTGAGAACAGAACCTGGCAATGCTCTGGCCTGGAGTCCATCACCAGCGTGGCGCTCGACACCGGAGAGCCTCTTTACCTGAAAACCGATCCTCACCAGAGTATTGTCCTGCACTACAACCATGGATCCGAGCTGTTATTTCCGGAATACAACCTCTCCGATTACCGAACTTTTTTTAAAAAGCAGCAAGCTGAAAGAGAACGAATTCTTAAAATTACTATCAAAAAAATGCCCACAAACAGGCTGAAGATAAAGATCGCCGGAGAAGTAATAGACGACGACAGTTCCCGAAGGATGCACATTGCAAAAACCGAGGGAATCTCCGTCAGGGAGCAAAAAGACATTGAGGAGGAATATAAACGACGCCGTGAAGATGCTCACACCCAGTCAGACCGCTCTGTTATGGAACAACTTCATCTTATTGATACTGACTTGTGCCTGGCAACCACCATGGAAGCCTGCCGGGAGGTTCTGTCCAAAATAGTCACCAGCGTAACGACCAGATCAGGCACAACCTATGCAAACACCAGCCCCCCATCGCAGAAGAAAACACAAGGCGCTCCGAAAGGACGCAAACGCAAACGCTCCGGTGAAGGTCGGTCTGTTATCGCAGAAGCTGACAGCACAACTCAGGATCCGGAACCTCCTGCTAAAATACAAAAGCTCCAACAAGTCGGCTCTGAACCTGAATTGACAAAAGACGACCCTCAACAGCTGTTAAACCATTATCTTGAGGGATTCCATATTATGCACACTCCCAAAGATAACTTTTGCTGGCTACATGCCATCCATTTATCCGGAGGTCGAAGCGTCTCCTCACTGATTCAAATACTCAAAGTCATGATTAACCATTCTTTAAATGATGATCAGCAGGAACCGGACACTGAACTTTCAGATTTTCTATCAGGCTGGGTAACGGCAAAGGGCTTGGAAAAGGTCCAACTGGTCAGGCAACAACTCCTCGAAAATAAATGGCCAGACTTCGATATTTTATTGCCACTGCTGAGCTACCTGTTCAAGAAAACATTTGTCGTTGTCAATCTGCAGGCCAGTGGCTTGACTCAGGATCAGGTTTTCACCTACGCCACTTCTGGTGATGTTGAAGTCCACGTAGTCTCACAAGCATCGGCTATCAATACCTCAGAGGAAACGGTATATCTGGGACTTCTACTCAGGGATAATCACTTTGTTGGTATTCGGCCTGACACCCGGAATGACGATCTTTCACATCGCTGCCCTGTTTGCCTGGACAAGTTTACCAAAAGCAGTGTTGTCAAGATTACCAGTTGCTTTCACTACTTGTGTGGTGCGTGTTTTAAAAAATTCAACAAACCTCAAACGTCCGAATGCCCCGAATGCGGAACGAAACTTGAAATCACCATTGATCTGCCCAGATGGAAATGCCCCGTATGCAGGAAGCAACAGGAGTTTATTGAGCCCGAGGATCACCAATAGCCGTATTGCATGAGCCAGTCAACGTCCCAAAATGTAAATACTGAACAAAGGTGAATGCAGCTCATCCTTCCAGGGCATACCATCTTCAGGTTTCCCCAGAGGCTGATGCCAGGCCAGTACCTTGAGACCCGATTGAGAAAACACGCTGCGGTAGTCTTCATCGGTCCAGAAGAAATCTTCAAAAACCACCCCGTAGCCTGCCACAGAGCATTTAACACGACAGCCACTGGCAAGCGCCCTGTTTTCGGGAAAATCATTATTGACCATTAAAAGGGTCGATAACCCTCCTGAGTTTACCCTGGAAAATCTGTCGTGCATAAAAAAGGCAGCTGGCATGTCACAGACAGGGCAGTCATGAGCTAATGAAAAGCGAGTCTGCATCGATGAAATACACTGGTGTTAAGACTGAATCCGATATTCAACGGCGGAATTTGACAGATCCGACAATCTAACCTAATTACTCTATCTGTTCCGTTTTCCTCTCAACACCTTGCGTGTTCATTTCTCAAACCCTCTTTAGGCTCGCCATGAATACACGACTCTCACTGTTTATTGCTTTATTTTTGTCACTTTCTGTCGCTCATGCTTCTGCCGACAAAGAATGTTCTGACATTAACACTCTGGGCCTGAAGGAGAAGGAGCAAAGGTTGACTGATATGAAAGAGCGCTTTATCGGCACCCTCAAGCCATGGAAACATCTGGATCATATTCGTGAAGAGACCACCAAGCTCTCGCAACTGGATGAAGCAGGGGATCTTACCCTGCAGAGCATCCCTGACATCATTCAAAAAAATTATCCGGAAGTGCCCAAAACCGTTCAGGAAGATATCACTGAGCAGATAGAAGAACTCGACAGAGTGGCAGACTGTTTCCACCTCGGTAAACGAAGCAAAGACTCTCTGATGAAACTGCGTTACCGCAGAGTCAGGGAAACCGGTAGCCCCTATATTGGCTTTCTGTTACCAAAGGAGCGGGATCAGCCCCGCAAAGCGAAAGTAGCCAGTGCTTCATCCTGCCAGGATAAACACTGCGACTTCACCATAAAGAATGTCGATGACCTGGATAAAGATGTCATCCTGCTGGTTTATCGCCCTGCCCGACTCAGTACTCCGGTGGTCCATACAAAACCTATTGTCGACCCCAATACCACCGCCACAGAACGCCTGCCTGAACGTGCTTATCTTCTGGAGCTGAACCTCCGGAAGGTCGGCGAATATTTCACTAAGCCTGAGATCTACATGCATCTGACCTATTACAATGGCGACCAGCCAATTCGTGAAGATACGATTGAAATCCCCTGGGCAAAAGAAAAAGGCGTCAATAAAGGCAAAACAGAGCTGATTATCTGGTTAGATGCAGACTCTGTGCAACTGACTCTGATGGAAAATGACTGGGAAATCCCCTTCAGACTGATCGGCAAAATTCTCAGCAAGGCTGTAGCCATCGGAATGCAGATGGCCAGCGCCAGTTATCCTGAAATAGACCATATCCAGAATGCCCTTGGCACCCTCAGTAATCGCTCTTCAGCAGAAGAAACAGACTTCTACGATGCCCTGGACAGGACGAATGCAGACGACCTTCTGGATACCGTTCGCCTGCAAAGAACCAACGTACAAAGTTATGTCATTATGAACACCGGGATAGTAAAAATGACACTGATGCCTGTCTACACCCCCAAAACAGGATTAAATGACGAACTGTAATCGGGTGCTTATCACGTAATCCCTTCATGGAGTGTCAGAGATATTGCTCACTACCTTCCGGTGCTCACTGCCGCTATAATGGCCAGCTTTCAACAGCCAGATCAGTCATCACTGGTTTTGCTATCCTGAGTCACCTGATGCCTGAATATAGCAGCTTCAAGGTCTCAGGCCCGTTACACAGCAGACAGGAATCCGGTTTTGGCGTCTGAAAAAATCACAACAGACGTGAGCCCAGAAAGCGAAACCATGAGCGCAACAAAAAAGCTTTATATCAAGACCCACGGTTGCCAGATGAACGAGTACGACTCAGCCCGAATGGCTGATCTGCTCGGAGAAACCCACACCCTGGAGTTGACAGACAATCCGGAAGAAGCCGATGTTGTGCTGGTTAACACCTGCTCTGTCAGGGAAAAAGCCCAGGAAAAGCTCTTCCATCAGTTGGGTCGCTGGAAAAAACTGAAAGAAGCCAATCCCGACCTGGTGATTGGAGTGGGAGGCTGCGTAGCCAGCCAGGAAGGGGAAGCCATCCGCAAGCGTGCGCCACAGGTAGACGTTGTCTTCGGACCACAAACCCTGCATCGCCTGCCAGAAATGATTGATGCGACCCAGAGCAATCATATTCCCGTGGTCGATGTCACCTTTCCGGAAATTGAAAAGTTTGACCGGCTTCCGGAGCCTTCTGTGGAAGGACCAACCGCTTTCGTTTCTATCATGGAAGGGTGCAGCAAGTACTGTACATTCTGTATCGTACCCTACACCCGTGGTGAAGAAGTCAGCCGCCCCATGGATGACGTGATTGCCGAATGCGTGGGTCTGGCCGGGAAAGGGGTTCGCGAAATCAATCTGCTGGGTCAGAATGTGAACGCTTATCGTGGCGAAAAAGACGATGGTACTGTTTGTGATCTGGCTGAACTGATCACCATTGTCGCGGCAATAGATGGCATAGATCGCATTCGTTTCACCACGTCTCATCCGAAAGAGTTCTCCCAGAGCCTGATCGATGTTTACGCTGAAGTGCCCGAGCTTGTCAGCCACCTGCACCTTCCTGTTCAGGCCGGATCTGACCGGATTCTCTCCCTGATGAAACGTAACCACGAAGTTGAGATATACCGGGACAAGATTCGTCAGTTGCGTGAACACCGTCCTGACCTGAGTCTCTCTTCAGACTTTATCGTAGGCTTCCCGGGTGAAACCGATGAAGACTTTGAAGACACCATGAACCTGATCAGCGAGATCGGTTTCGATGCGTCGTTCAGTTTCATCTACAGCAAACGTCCGGGGACACCAGCATCGGATATGTCCGATGACGTTCCTGAGTCCACCAAAAAGCAGCGACTGCAAATTCTGCAGGAGCGAATCAATCAACAAGCCATGCAAATCAGTCGTCGTTTGGTAGGCAGCACTCAGAAAATTCTGGTAACGGGCTACTCCAAGAAAGACCCTGGTGAACTGAGTGGCCGCACAGAGTGTAATCGTGTCGTTAACTTCAAGTGTGCAGAGCCTCGACTGATTGGTCGATTTGCCGAGGTTGAGATTGTTGAGGCTTTCCCTCACAGTTTGCGTGGCAGCCTGGTTGATTCTGAATTGGGTGTCGTGGCCTGATACTTTGTCAGGATGGCTGGTCTCAAACTCACCGGGGTCAGCCATCAATTGTCTTTTCCCGTCTTACTGAACTAATGGCAAGGCGGATGTCCTAAAATGCCGTTTGGGGTGGTTTTTCTAAAGACTTGTCAGGTGTTTCCGTAAAAAATAAACTTATGAATAAAATAAGTGTTTAATATTTTTCTGCATTTGTCTGGGAAGCATTGTCAGTTCCTGTCCCCTTGAATTTCTATCTACAGCACAAATGCAGCGATATTCAAGAGGGCGAGCACAAAAATAGGCTTTGTGTTTTTCTAACTCATCGTTAAAGTCACAGTCCAAGTTTGGTTTTTCTGCTGCAGATTCTTCAGATGCATCTTCTTTCAAAACAGGAAGAACTCCATATCTAATAATGCTTCTGAGACCTAACTTAGAATGCTGCTCTGGATACTCTGACATAGCTGTAAGTAGAGGTTTGCCATGACCCATAAGAGAGTCAGGCTCAATTCCATTATTCCTTATTTGTTCAAACGCAAGTTCTCTGAGCTTTGGAAAATCATCCCATTTTTGTAAGCAAAGACTTTCTAGAGCAGTATCACCAGCGCCATTTGCTTCATTGCAATCTGCTCCACACTTAATCAAAAGTTTAATAATGCTTTCCAGCTTTTGGGAACGTTCGTCATCCATAGGGTTACGATCCATTGAATAGATCACATACCTCAATGGACTGATTCCGAATCTATCAGAAATATTAGGATTTAGCCCTTTATGCAACACAGTTTCCCAAGTCATTAAAGAATACCGATCTGGATAAATTGACATACCTAAAAGTAGACGTTCGCCATTAGACATAAGAGAGTCAGATTCAATTCCATTATTTCTTTTTTGTTCAAGCGCAAGTTCTCTGAGCTTTGGAAATTCATCCCATTTTTTTGAGAAAAGTATTTGTAGAGCAGTATCGCCATTGTAATTTGCTTGATTGCAATCTGCTCCATGCTTAATCAAAAGCTCAATAATAGGTACTAGTTCTTCAAAAGGAACATTTTCATTAGTGCTACTTTGTATTACTTCAATCAATGGGATCTCTTCACAATAAGAAATATTAGGATTTATCCCATTGTTCAACACAGTTTCCCAAGCCGTTAAAGAATACCGATCTGGATGAATTGACATAGCAAAAAGTAGAGGTTTGTCATCAAACATAAGAGAATCAGGTTCAATTCCATTATTTCTTACTTGTTCAAACGCAAGTTCTATGAGCTTTGGAAAATTACCCCATTCTTTTGAACAGAGTATTTGTAGAACAGTATCACCAGTGTTATTAAGTTGATTGCAATCTGCTCCACGCTTAATCAAAAGTTCAATAATAGGTGCTAGTTCTTTAAAAGGAACATCGTACTTAGTGCTACTTTGTATTACTTTAATCAATGGGGTCTCTCCAAAATAACCAGAAACATTAGGACTTAGCCCTTTATTCAATACAGCTTCCCAAGCCATTAAAGAACACCGATCTGGATGATGTGACATAGCTAAAAGTAGAGGTTCGCCATCAGACATAAGAGAGTCAGGTTCAATTCCATTATTTCTTACTTGTTCAAAAGCAAGTTCTCTGAGGTGTGGTAAATCATCCCATCTATTTGAGCAAAGCATGTGTAAAGGAGAATTAAGAGAGCCATTTGAATAATTGCAATCCGCCCCATAGCTAATCAAAAGTTTAATAATGCTTACCAGCTTTTCGGAAGGTACGTTATCCGTAGAGCAATAATCTATTGAACGGATCACATACTGCAATGGACTGATCCCAACAGCATCAGAAATATCAGGCTTAATATTTTTCAAAACTTCTTCCCATCTTTCTAAGGAGTATCGCTCAGGACCAATACTCATTAATAGAAGGTCTGCTCTTCCAAGCCCACAATGAGAGTACTGTTGCATACCAACACTTTGACCAATTGCTCCAAACATACTGCATTCCTCCTTCTTTAATTCTCATATCATGACATTTAGATTGTTGGGTAGCTTGTTAGTTTCCCGGATAACCTAACCATATGGTTAAAACACCTAACAGAATTTTTCAGGGACTGTGAACCTCCTCCGTTTTAACAGACACTCAAACCTAACTGAAACGGTCAACTCATGCCTGCTTACAAAAACCGGGAAAAAACTCGCCAGCACACCAACGAATTTCATGTGTCGGCCGTTAGAATGTCCATTAGACCCAACAAAATGATGAAGGATGGCGCAAGATCGGATACTGGTTTACCTACGGGGGACTTTCACCCCATGAGTTCATGCTCATGCCGGACCAAATGCCTCCGGTTCCGTGCCTGGGCGGCATGGCTAAAGCAGGCGTCAGCCCTCCAAAATCGAACCAGGATCAATCTCTTGACATTAAAGGTATATCTTACAAATCCTTCAATGAGGGCAGCTCTTTTTGGTCCTGTTGAGGAAAGCCATGAAGCAATGGGGCCCTGACAGAACCGCAATCTTCAGTCAGTGGGTACATAATACCGATATAGAAAACTTACACTATGCTCGTTAGAAGGCAGGTGAAGTTGATATCGTTTGGTTAAATCTTGCAACTCAAAAACCTTGCTGGTGTGTCGAAGTAAAGTGGTCTGATTTACCATGTTCTGACTCCAGAGTTCTAAAGGGGATTATCGCGTTCATAAAACAGCATGATTTAGTTGATGGCTTTCTGACACTCCCCGCCCTATCGAGGGTGTCGCAAAACTCCAACAGCTCGTTACCATGCTCTGAGGTCGTCATTCCCGCGAAGGAGGGCGTTGCAAAAGCCCTACTTCGCGGGAATGACGAGAATGAAGGCGGGAATGACGATGACGAGGCATCAGTTCTTCCGCCTGGCATCGTCATGGCTTTTCACAGGGTAAGTCATAAAAATTGGGAAACTTTTCTGCCAGTTTTTTATCTCATTATTTACTAATAAACAGAAATGGAGTTTATTTTATGACAATGAGTGTTGCGGATGCATGTCAAATCTGTTTCGGTTCTTTTAATGAAAAAGATAATGAAGATCTTCGATGTGATAATAAAAAAGTGATTCTTCCGTGCCATGAATCTCATGTTTTTGGAAGAAAATGTATTGCTAAATGGTTTGACCAATCTGAGACTTGTCCTAGTTGTAGGTCTGCAGTGCCGTCATATATTCTTGAGAACATGCCTCGATCATTGCGTGAGCGGGTAACCAGAAAATTATCTCAAATTGCTACCTATGCTTTTATTGGTGCTGTTGGCTCTGCTCTTATTGGGGCAACTTTTATTGGTACCTCTGGCATTATTAATATTGCCACTTGTTTGGTTGGGACTGATGATGTTATGACTGTCGGTGTTTTTCAAGATAGTTGTCCCGCAAACTGAATTTTAGGCCGCCTGTTTCAAGCGTGCCTCCGACTCCGGAATTCTCTCCGGGTTCAATGCTACCTCTCCTGCAGGTTGCCAGTTACTGGTTTGCCCTGACCACCGTGAAGGGTTCGCTTCTCGAGCTATGCTGTAAACCCGGTCCCGATGCTCAAGAATCTTTTGATCCCTTTTCTCGTGCCGTTGTACAGGCGTTACAAAGCGGATAGAAGCTTCTGTAAAACAGCAGATTTACGTTTCTTTGAATAGCGAGGCATATTAAACATCCACCACCCACTGTTTAACATTACTGGTTAATCAGTAACCGGGACATTGACAGGCTCAAAGAATAGTACATTGCGTTGAAACTTATTTTCTTTTCTTACAGGCTATCCGGTCGACCATTGACAGTTTCACCTGATCCGCTACAGTGTCCTCACTCCACCTGCATGCCACCTGACGCCCCTCGGGCGGCATTCCCATGACATCAGACAATATTGCGGAGCATACCATGTCAGTTTTGAGAGTCGCTGTGAACGGAGCCAAGGGCAAAATGGGACAAACAGTGGTTGAGTTTGTTCAAAAACACAGCCGTCTGGAACTGGCCGCTACTATCGATCTGGGCGACGATCTGGCCGCGGAAGTGAAAAACAACGCCGCCGATATTGTGGTTGACTTCACCCGTCCGGAAATTCGTATGGAAACCGTGAAGAACACCTTGTTCTCTGGTGCTTCTGCCGTAGTGGGCACCACCGGCTTTACGCCTGACGATCTGGAAACTATTCGTGGCTGGGTCAGGGAAACCGGCAAGGGCTGCTTTATTGCGCCTAATTTCATCGTGGGTAACGTACTCATGCAGCAGTTTGCCAAACAGGCTGCTCGTTATTACGAATACGCTGAGATCATTGAATACCACCACCAGCATAAAGTGGACTTTCCATCGGGCACGGCCGTAAAAACAGCCGAACTGATGAGCGAAGAGCGCGAGAAATTCAATAGTGGAACTCATGATCAGGTTGCCAACATTGAAGGCTCACGAGGCGGTGATTACAAGGGAATAAAACTTCACGCTATACGTATGCCGGGCTTTGTAGCGTCTCAGGAAGTGATCCTGGGCGACAGTGGTCAATATCTGACCATCCGTCATGATTCCATTGAACGCACGAGCTATATGCCTGGCATTCTTATGGCCAGTGAGTACATTCATGACAAGGCTGAATTGGTTTATGGGCTGGAACATATTCTCTGATCAGAAAGAATGAAGTGATTAACAGATGACATTATCAAAACCTTCGGTAAAATCAGACTTGTCGGCAGTCTGATTCACGCTTTATGCCCGCTATGAGTATCCTGCAAAAGACAGCCATAGCGAATAAACAACCATGGCGAATAAAATGCGGCAAGAATCGGACTGCAGTATATGCTTACCCTATATGAATCGCAGTAAGAGCTGAACTCTCGACTTGAATACCCAGATCCAGGCAACACCGACAAAAAATGCAGGTAGGACCTGCCAGTTTCTCCTAGAACCGGACGATCCACGTCGATTCGCAGAGCTCTGCGGACAATTCAATCAGCACCTGAAACAAATAGAACAGCGCCTTGGCGTTGATATTCGTTATCGTGGCAACCAGTTCACGGTCAGGGGTGAAGATCGAAATGCCCAGGCGGCTTCTGAGATTCTCAAGCGTCTCTACAGGGAGACCGGAAAAACGGGACACCTGACGGCTGAGACAGTGCACCTCTACCTCCAAGAGTCTGCGGTTGAATGGATCCACGAACCCAGGTCCGACAACCTGATCGCTCTGCGAACCCGCAAGGGTACAGTCACCCCAAGGGGTGAGAACCAGCAGAAATATGTTCGCTCCATCCTTACTCACGATATCAATTTCGGTATTGGCCCGGCGGGCACCGGCAAGACCTATCTGGCTGTTGCAGCCGCCGTCCAGGCCCTGGAAGACGAAGAAATACGTCGAATCCTGTTGGTCAGGCCTGCTGTCGAAGCCGGCGAAAAGCTGGGTTTCCTGCCGGGTGACCTGTCTCAAAAGATCGATCCTTATCTTCGCCCTCTCTACGATGCACTCTATGAAATGCTCGGCTTTGAACGAGTAGACAAGCTGATCGAGAAAAATGTGATCGAAGTTGCACCCCTCGCTTACATGCGTGGTCGCACCCTTAACAACTCATACATTATTCTTGATGAAGCCCAGAACACGACGCCGGAACAGATGAAAATGTTCCTGACCCGTATCGGCTTTGGCTCGACGGCCGTGATTACCGGTGACATTACCCAGGTCGACCTGCCCAGAGGTACCCGCTCTGGTCTGGCTCATGCCATCGATGTTCTCAAAGGTGTGGACGGTATCGGTTTCACCTGGTTTAGCGCTAAAGACGTTGTTCGTCACCCGATTGTCCAGAGAATTGTGCAGGCTTATGATCGCTTTGATCAGGCGAATCAGAACAAGTCTTTTGCAGGGGTACAGTAATGTCTGCGAACGTCCTTGTCGACATTCAAATAGCCAGCGAGAGCCCCAGGCTCCCCTCAGAAGCTGATCTGCACAAATGGGCAGCTGCGGCTATCGGTGATCATCGCAAAGAAGCCGAAATCAGCCTGCGAATTGTTGACAGCGACGAAGGTGCAGAACTCAACCGACAATGGCGTCACAAAGACGGGCCTACCAACGTTCTGTCTTTTCCCTCTGACCTGCCGAAAGCACTCAATCTGCCTCTTTTGGGCGATCTGGTCATCTGCACACCCGTCGTTGAACGTGAAGCAAGGGAACAGAACAAAACCCTTCAGGCACACTGGGCTCATATGATGGTTCATGGCACACTGCACCTGCTGGGTTATGACCACATTAAAGAAGACGAAGCCGGGGCGATGGAATCTCTGGAAACAGCGATTCTCGAGAGCCTGGGTTTTCCTGATCCGTACCAGTCTGAAAAGAGCGGATCATCATCATAGGAGAGGCTGGCCGAATCATGAAGATGTTGCCATGAGAAGGCCTTCACGGTAATACAAGGTAATGAACGACGACACTGCTCCGGGCGACTCGCCCGCCCCGACATGGAAAGACAAACTGGCGGCTCTGTTCACTCAGGACCCTCAAAACCGGAATGAGTTGCTGACTCTGCTCAATGATGCCGGACTCAGGGGCATTATTGACCATGAAGCTCTCAGTATTATCGAGGGAGCTGTTCAGGTAGCCGATATGCAGGCCAGGGAGATCATGATCCCACGCTCGCAAATGGTCTGCGTTGATGAAGATCAGGCGCCCCGGGACTTCCTGCCCAAAGTGATCGAATCAGCCCACTCCCGCTTTCCCGTCATCGGCGATACCAAAGACGAGATTATCGGTATTCTGCTGGCCAAGGATCTGCTTCCGCTGATTCTTCAGAATGGCAAATTCAATATCAAGGACCACCTTCGCCCTGCCACTTTCATTCCTGAAAGCAAACGTCTCAATGTGCTCCTGAAAGAGTTCCGGACCAACCGTAATCACATGGCTATCGTCATTGATGAGTTTGGTGGTGTAGCCGGTCTGGTGACGATTGAAGACGTTCTCGAGCAAATAGTTGGGGACATAGAAGACGAACACGATGTGGAAGAAGACAGTTTCATCAAACCGGTTGAGGAACAGTCCCGTACTTTTATAGTCAAAGCCCTGACCCCCATAGAAGACTTCAACGAACACTTTGAATCCAGCTTCAGCGACGAAGAGTTCGATACCATTGGTGGGATTGTCCTGCGAGAGTTTGGACATATGCCTAAAAGGAATGAGTTCGTGGAAATTAACGGCTTCCGATTTGATGTTCTGAATTCTGACGGTCGTCGAATTCGACTGTTGCGAGTCAGCTCCGCCTAGTTCTGGCAAACTGGCCAAGAGGACTCATGATGACTGGCTTTAATACTCAGACACTCTCCTGGCCAGTCATTGCTGAGGAAACTGACTTTCCCGTATTCCATTTATGAACAAAAAAACGCTTTACTTCGGTCACTTTGCCACGCTCTTGGCCGGAAGCTTGTTTCCACTGGGCTTTAGTCCCTTTAACATCTGGCCTGTTCTGATCGTTGCCACAGCAGCAGGCTTTGCTTATACACGTACAGAAACTGTAAAAACGACCACAGTCCGAGGCTTTTTGTTTGGACTGGGCCTCTTCGGCACAGGGACTTCATGGGTTTATGTCAGTATCCATCGTTTTGGTGCTGCCTCAGCGCCTCTGGCCAGTCTGCTCACAGCCCTTTTCGTGATGATGCTGGCTGCCTTAATGGTCATGCCGCTGTTCTATCTCTATGCCAGACTCAGACACCGATTCAATATTCGGGCACCCTGGCGACAGGCCCTGCTTTTCGCCGGATTATGGACACTGTTTGAATGGGTTCGCAGCTGGCTGCTTACCGGCTTTCCCTGGCTTCTTGAAGGCTACGCGTTGCTTGACACACCTGTTCAGTCGTGGGCACCTGTCGTAGGTGTTTTTGGCTTGAGCCTGCTCATGGCAACCGCCGCTGCCCTGATTACTGCGACACTGGTCACAGATCGCGCGGATCGGAACCCACCTCTGATCGCCCTGTCAATCACTTTAGCGCTCTGGTTTGCATCGGTTCCACTGGGTAAAGTACAGTGGACTCGTCCCGTAGGAGAGATTAACTTCAGTGCTGTTCAGGGGAACATCCCTCAGCTCTTGAAGTGGGATCCTGGCTATGTTGAGGAAACAATCAATACTTACTATGGACTGTCTAAAGCCGAGTGGGACCAAGAGCTGATCATATGGCCTGAAAATGCCATACCTCTTTTCTACAGTCAGGCCAGATCCGTGCTCAACCGGCTCAATCGTAAGGCAGCTGAACACAGCAGTGCCTTGATTCTCGGGTTACCTATTGATGAACGATCTGAAGACACGCCATCTTTATTCGAAGAAAAATATTACAACGGCATCATCGCTATGGGTCTGGGAGAAGGTCGATACTATAAGCAGAAGCTGGTTCCCTTTGGGGAGTACGTTCCTTTCGATTCAGCCCTGCGTGGCCTGATCAGCTTCTTTGACCTTCCTATGTCGGCATTCAGTCCGGGACATAGCAAACAGGAAAAACTGCAAGTCCCCAACGCTGTGATTACCACCTATATTTGTTATGAGGTGGTCTACCCTGACTTTGCTGCCCAGCAGGCAAAAGACAGTGGGTTGTTAATTACTATCAGTAATGACACTTGGTTTGGCAAATCCATTGGCCCTGAGCAACACTTCCAGATGGCCCGTATGCGCTCACTGGAAACGGGTCGATACATGATTCGCGCGACCAACGACGGCATCAGTGCTCTGATAGACGATAAGGGTCAGGTTGTTGAAAGTATCGAACGTTTCAAACCCGGAGTACTGAGAGGTACTGCTGAAGTCATGACAGGCAGTACGCCATTCATGTTATTGGGATCCTGGCCTGTTTTATTCCTGTGTTTGTTAATGATTGCAGTGGCAGGTCTGTGCGCAAGAAGATCGGGCTCTGATTCAAAGCAATAAGAATGGTCCGTCAGCCGCCCCTCTTCTGATTTAAAAAAACATTAAACAACACCCAATTCTTTCAGTCGTTCCATCAGGTAGCTGCGATGGGTATGACGCTCAGACAAAACCACCTCATCGCGTGGATGCAGGAACAGAGGCAGGGACATTCTGGATTTACCACTCTTACCACCAGTAGGGTTGATCACCCTGTGACTGGTGGAAGGGAAATAACCACCGGAAGCTTCCTGCAACATATCCCCTGTATTGATAATCAGGTAGCCGAACTTTGAAGGAACATCGACCCAGCGGCCATCTTTCAGCTTGACCTGCAAGCCAGGCTCACTGGCGGCTGGCAAAATAGTCAGCAGATTGATGTCTTCATGAGCCGCTGCGCGGATAGCTCCAGGTTCTTCTTCGCCAGTGAGCGGAGGATAGTGAAGTATTCTCAACAGCGTATTAGGCGTATCCTCAATCATACGGGAGAGCGGCTCGGAAAAGCCTTCAGACACTTCAGAAGGTGCATTACTTTCAACCCAGCCCAGCAGCTCACCCGCCAGACCAGAGGCTTTCTCATAATAATCTGTAATGTCTGATTTCAGATCAGCAGGAATCCTTCCCCAAGGGTAAATATGGTAATACTCTTTAATATCTTTCTTCTGATGCCCCTTGGCCACTTCAGACACTTCTGGCGGGAAATAGCCGTCCTGTTTCACGGCATCAAACAGAAAATCCTGTTTGGCCGGAGAATTAAAGAAATTCAACCAGTTATCGTAAATTGACTGAACCAGATCCTGACTCAGGGGGTGATTGGTTAAAACCGCAAAACCGGTTTCGCGGAGCGATTCGACAAATTTTTGAGCCGCATCTGTGGCCGTATAGTCGACTACCTGAACGTCCATTAACTTGATATCCGGTGAAAAAAAGTGACGAAGTATTATCGTTTAGTAAAAGAAAAGAACAAGCTTTACGTAGCAATAAAGGCATTTAACCGGCTTTATACAAAAGATTGATTTTTTATTCTCAACAACCGCCGATAGGCTATAAGGATCTATGATATTGGCGTTCGCGTCCGAATTCCGGACTGGATTGAGTTCCGATTCAATGAAAAACTCCAACTTCATGCTAAAGCCCTGGCGACATTTGACTCTGGCACTACTAATGGGACAGTCGACAGCCATGTACAGCTCTACAGAACCCCTATCCGGGGTGCGAATTGAACGAGATAGTCTGGGAGAAGTGACTGTTCCCAGGGATGCCCTGTACGGTGCCCAGACCCAGCGAGCGGTTGAGAATTTTCCTGTCAGTGGCCAGTCATTGCCTCACCCTTTCATTGAAGCCATTGTCCGCATCAAAAAAGCCGCAGCCCGAACCAATCAGTCACTTGAGTTACTGGCTGATGACAATGCTCTGGCCATTATTGAAGCGGCAGACATTCTTATTGAAGGAAAATACGCTGATCAGTTTCCTATCGATGTCTTTCAGACTGGTTCTGGAACGAGCAGCAATATGAATGTGAACGAAGTGATCAGTAATCTGGTCAATCGTTCTTCCGGATTAAAAATCTCGCCCAATGATCACGTCAATATGGGCCAAAGTAGTAACGACGTGATTCCTTCTGCTATTCATGTATCGTCTGCATTGCTGATTCATAATCAATTGCTGCCCGCTTTGGATCATCTTCTGAAGGTCATGGAAAAGCGTCGGATAGAGCTTGAGAATACTGTGAAAACCGGCCGAACCCATATGATGGATGCCATGCCAGTGACTTTTGGTCAGGAAATCAGTGGTTGGATAGCGCTGCTCAACAATGACAGACAGCGAATCAGGCAGACCCTTGAGCGTCTCTCTCAACTCACCCTGGGTGGAACCGCTGTGGGAACCGGAACCAACACCCATGAAGACTTTGCAAAAAAAGTCAGCAAACAGCTGAGCCAGGATACCGGCCTGCTTTTCAAGCCTGCCAGTAACTTCTTTGCTGCCCAAAGCCTGCCGGCCACAGCACTTGAACTGTCTTCTGACCTTCGCAGTGTAGCGGTGTCACTGATGAAGATCGCCAATGATCTGCGCCTGATGAACAGTGGACCTTTGGCGGGGCTCGGTGAAATTGAACTGCCTACCTTGCAGCCTGGCTCCAGTATCATGCCAGGTAAGGTGAATCCGGTTATCTGTGAATCAGTTACTATGGCGGCCGCCCAAATCACAGGACTGGATGCAGCCATTGTTATTGCAGCCCAATCTGGTAATTTTCAGCTCAATGTTATGCTGCCACTGATCGCCAACAACCTGATCAATAGCATTACCCTGGCCAGCAATAGCAGCCTGATTCTCGCCGATAAGGCTATAGCCAATTTTACCGTCAGAGAAGCTCATATCAAAGAGACCCTGAGCCGCAATCCGGTGCTGGTGACAGCGTTGAACCCCTTGATTGGCTACATGAGGGCGGCAGAAATTGCCAAACAGGCGTATCGTGAAAAACGCCCGGTCATCGAAGTCGCTAAAGAAAAAACCGGCATGTCAGAAGAGGCTTTGAAGAAGATTCTGGACCCGGGACGGGCTACCAAAGGCGGCGTTGCCAAATAGCTCTGTCCTTCGATACTCTTTCTAACGGTTGGTCAGCCGGTACCAGATAAGCCCCAGATATTCGTGCAGGGCCAATTCACTCACCCTGAGATTTCGAACCCTTGGTATCCAGTAAGTCCCCTTCTGCCAGGTAATCTCTTTCGAGGCAAATGACATGGGAGCCGGAATCACTTTGAAGCCAACCCTTTCAAAACTCAATACTGACCTGGGCATATGCCAGGCATGAGTGATCAGGACAACGACAACCTGCTCTTTACCCGGTAGCTTTTTACCCCTTAGCTCTTTGCTCAGTAGTTTTTGACTGTTTCGGGCATTTTGCCGGGTTGACGTGCTCTGAGTTTCTATCCATGTCACATCAACGTTGTAGTCATTCTTCAGAACCCTGACCATCACTTCCGATTCAGGTCGTTTCCCTCCTCCAGCGACCAGAATGGGGACTTCACACTGCCGGTGCAGCAAGGCAGTATATCGAATGCGTTCAAGTGACAGAGGGGTGGGCTGATAGCCCTCCAGTTCAGGAGAGCTTCTGGGCCTTCCAGCCCCCAGTAGCACCATGGCGTCGGCCTTTTTACAAACACCTATATCAACAGGAGGATATATCTCCAGCCCCCTGGCCAAGAGGTTAGCAACAGGCGCAACAGAGAGTAGATAGAGAAAAATCAGAGCGACCCACGCCAGCCAGCCCATTGTTGTTTTAAAGATCATTCCCACAATCAGCATCCATACAATATTCAAGGGGGGTAACAGGCTTAGCTTGAGAAATGACCGAAGCGGCGACCTTGTGGCATTCAGAAAACCCTGCAATCGTCTATCCTCAGTCGATTATACCCATTGCCTGCGAAGATGTGGGATATTGGCTGCTTTCGCCAGCCCGATGACCTACTATCAGCAACCACAATATAACACCATCGTTGAGAAAAAAGCTTAACCTTGAGTAGCCACATGACCGAAAAAGAGAAAATGCTCGCAGGACTGGATTACCTCGCATTTGATTCTGAACTCACTCAGGATCGCCTGGAGGCCAAGAGACTGTGTCACCGCTTTAATCAAGTTTCACCGGACGACAAGACACAACAGGCAGAAATCCTCAATGAACTTCTGGGCACCCTTTCAGGTGTCTGGATAGAGCCCCTTTTTTATTGTGATTATGGTTATAACATCCATCTGGGAGAGAACTTCTACGCCAATCATCACTGCACGATTCTCGACGGCGCTAAAGTCACCATTGGTAATAATGTGCTGTTTGGCCCCAATGTCACCCTTAGCACTGCAGGACACCCTCTGGATGCAATCACCCGAAACACAGGACTGGAGTTCTGCAAACCCATCACCCTGGGTGATAACGTCTGGCTGGGAGCCAATGTAAGCGTCAATCCGGGAGTCACAGTTGGCGATAACTCTGTGATTGGAGCGGGCAGTGTGGTGACTCGTGACATCCCGGCAAACAGCGTGGCAGTGGGTGCGCCCTGCCGAGTGATTAAATCACTTCTGTCATAGAGAGCCCCGGATTCACGACTTCGTTTCTACTTTCTTTGATTTTCGACAAGTCAGACGAGCAAACAGAATGCCCACCTCAAAGAGCAACCACATCGGGACCGCCAGCAGAGTCTGGGAAATCACATCCGGAGGTGTAAGCAACATGCCCAGAACAAAGCAACCTACGACAATATAAGGACGCTTACCGGACATAGACTCGACGGTTGAGATTCCAGACCAGATCAGAAGCAATGTGGCGACAGGAATCTCAAACGCCATACCGAAGGCAAAAAACAGTTTCAGAATAAAATTCAGGTAACTGTTTATATCGGTCATCACCGTGACACTCTCAGGGCCGGTACTGGTAAAGAACCCAAAGATCAACGGAAAGACCACGAAGTAGGCAAACGCAACTCCGGTATAAAACAATACGACACTGGCAACCAGCAGCGGTATTGCCAGCCTTTTCTCATGCTGGTATAGCCCTGGTGCAATAAAACCCCATATCTGGTGCAGAATAAATGGAACAGAGGCAAACAGTGCCAATACCATGGTCAGTTTGAATGGCGCCAGAAAAGGCGAGGCAACATCCGTTGCGATCATGGTGCTGTTTTCCGGCAGGAACACTCTCAGAGGTTCTGAAAAGAATTCATAAAGCGAACTGGAGAAATAGAAAAGCCCGGCAAAAATAATCAGCACAACAACCATGCTGCGCAGGATACGGGTTCTCAGCTCAAGCAGATGTTGAACCAACGACTGCTGCTCGTCATTGCTCTCGGTGGTAGATGACATTAGTTTATAATCCTGACAAACCCTGCTGAAATATGTTCACAAGTGCCTGACCAGTTAGTCTCACAATCAGGCTTTATGGGAAACTTCTTTTTGAGCACTGTCGTTCTGTGCGGCCTTTTTTACAGCGGCGTCGTTCTCTTCTTCGGTCAACGCCTGCTTGAAGCTTTTCAATGCTCCCCCCAGGTCGGCGCCCAGACTCTTCAGCTTTTTCGTACCGAACAGCATTACGACAATCAACAGAATAATTAATAGCTGCCAGATACTGATTCCACCAAGACCCATTGTTGTTCACTCCGATGGTTAATCCCTATGAAGCATACTCAACTGCAACCCCTGCTCACAATCAGTAGATTCAATGGGACAGCCGCTATTTGCGAAAAAACAGGCATCATACCTGCACAGAACCCTACCGCAGAGGTTTTCCAAACACCAATTTCATTCGATTAATGATATGTCCAACCTTACAATAACGGGCAATATTTATAAGGATGGCTTATGAGACATTCAATTCTTGAGATCTTCTGGCGTTTCCTGATGCTGGGTTGCTACTCCTTCGGGGGACCCACAGCCCACATCGGCTACTTTCATAAAGAGTTTGTAGAACGTCGCAAGTGGCTTGGTGAAAGAGATTACGCAGACACCGTAGCCCTCTGCCAGATGCTGCCCGGACCGGCCAGCAGTCAGGTAGGGATGAGTATAGGCTTTGAACGTGCCGGCTTGCCGGGTGCTATCGCTGCATTTCTGGGTTTCACCCTTCCTTCTGCCCTGATTATGATCCTGCTGGCACTGGGCTACAGCGAAATATCCGGCATCCCTGCCGCTATGGGAATGCTTCAGGGCATTAAGCTGTTTGCCGTCGCTGTGGTGGCTGATGCCCTTATCAAAATGGGCAAATCATTATGTCCGGATCGTCCCAGGGTGACGATAGCGGTGCTGTCAGCAGGAGCCATGTTACTGCTTCCCCATGTATTCACCCAGATTGGGGTCATTGTTTTGGCGGCAGCCTTTGGGTTCATCATCTATAAAGATCAGTCAGTGGATGACGAACACGCCCGGGTGAAAGGCAGCAAACGGCAGGCATGTGCTGCCTTTGTTCTGTTCCTTGCCGGTTTGCTCTTACTGC
Organism: Endozoicomonas sp. ONNA1; assembly: GCF_024606325.1. Classification (NCBI taxonomy): domain Bacteria; kingdom Pseudomonadati; phylum Pseudomonadota; class Gammaproteobacteria; order Oceanospirillales; family Endozoicomonadaceae; genus Endozoicomonas; species Endozoicomonas sp. ONNA1. Next base: position 21,419 of record NZ_JAHHPN010000720.1, on the reverse strand, counting down.
CTTTCATAACAGGTATGGCAAACTCAACCAGCCTGAACCTCTTTGACAGTTTCTATCGGGCCGGCGCCCTGGTATTTGGCGGCGGCCATGTCGTTCTGCCAATGCTTCAGGCTGAAGTTGTGCATGCTGGCGGTGTTACTCCAGATGCTTTCCTGGTAGGTTACAGCGCCGCTCAGGCAGTACCCGGCCCTATGTTTGCCCTGGCTCCTTTTCTGGGCGGTGTATACGGTGGCACCTACAATATTTCCCATGCACTGGCCGCTCTTTTTGGTATTTTTGCCCCCTCTTTCCTTCTGCTGGCAGCAGCCTGGCCTTTCTGGAATCGTCTAAAGTCGATGCCAAAGCTGAGAGCCGCTATCAATGGCATTAATGCCGCGGTGGTGGGCCTGCTTCTGGCAGCCTTTTACAACCCGGTCATTACTCTGGCCATCAAGGATGCCCAAGACGTTGCCCTGGCATTAATGGCTTACCTGCTTCTGGCAGTCTGGAAGCTGCCCATTGCCTGGATGGTTCCCCTGTTTGCAAGCATTGGTTTTCTGTTGATCTAATCTTCTGGCACCTTACAGGCTCGGGGAACTATTCATTCCCCAGAGCCTCTAAGGTATATAAGCTGTTTGGAGGGTAAGATTATGCAGTTCGTAGTGTTTTGGAATATTAACTGGTTAAAAGAGCGACTGAGGCAGAAGCCTCTCTCTGGTCAAGAAACCTACCTGTACCTGTTATGTTGGCTGGTGTTTCTAACCTTGTTTTTTTTTCCTGAAAACATTAATGACAGCTTTTCCCATTCGGGCTGGCTCGAAGTAATAGAACTCTCTATTCCCTTTATTGCTATCTTTTATGCCTGGCTTTGCAACGGGGGTCGTCAGGGAGAACAGTTCTGGACTCGACTGATTTCAATAGGTTGGGTCGTCACCATGAGAACCTTGGTATTCTGCCTTCCGGTCTTTTTAATATTGGCGTTGGCGCCGATGGAACAGTCAGAACTTATTTATGAATCAGCCGCCACATTGGCAGGGTTATTCATTATCTGGCGGCTGGGGAGTCACATTGAAGGGCTAAGGGATGTCAATAAAAAAACTTTCCTATGAACGCATTCCATGTTGATGATTTTCCTTCTTAAGAGCGGCGATAGCGGCTTCCTTCGTCCCAATATCCCGCCACAGATTGAAGCTTTCTTTAGGGTTCTTATACCACTTCAGTGTGTCTCTTTGTTTGATCAAATTCTTCAATACACCTTCTTCGTTGGATATTTTAATTTTCCGATCATGCAAACGTTTAGCCTGTGACAAATCGTCTAGAAAATCTTCTGCTTCATGTTTGACTGTATCAACAGTCTTACCCATCGCTTTTTTAATTTGATCCAGAGGACTCCTATGCCTTTTTCTCCTCATTTCAGCCATTTGTTTTTCGGCTTCCTCAAGCTTATTTTCAATATGGAGCTCAGCATTGGTTTTAGCGTTTCTAGCGTCGATTTTCAGACTGCGAGCCTTCATGAGCTCCACGTCTTTCTCCATCTGGGTTACACACTTTGCAGCCCGCTCTTCACACCTTTTAGCCTCAGCCATAATTTGTTCTCTTGAGCCCTCAAGGATGGGTCTGCCACCTGCATCCTTAGCCTGCTTGCTTTTGACCCGATCCACAGGGACCGTATGCTTTTTTCTCCTGCTTTCAGCTAACCTTATGTCTTGCTCAAGCTCAGCATCGAGCTTAGCATGGAGCTCAGCATTGGTTTTGGCACTTTTGGCATGGTTTTCTGCCTCTTGAGCTCTTTGAAGTGCATTGTCTTTCGCATACCTCGATCTGTACTCCCCAGCCTGCTTTTTCAGCTTGTTAGCTTCAGCGATATAGTATTCTTTTGATTTCCTCAGGATGGGTTTGCCATCCAGAGCCTCAGCAGTACGATGATTATATCGCCCAACCCTTTCGCTTTTGACACTCTCTGGACTCTGTGAAGATGATGCCCCAACCAAGCCTTTTAGAAAATTTATTGGTCCAGCCATTGCTCACTATCCTCCCTGAGAGCAGAAAATCGCTTACATCTAACTATCGACAATTTTCCAGTTTCTTCCATTAATAGAGGGAGTCTATGGAAATTCTTCTCCCATACTCTCCCCAAAAACGTTATATTGTAACAAATCCAATCAGTTTCAGATGTCATGATCAAAGCAATCCCCACTAACCTGATTACCGGTTTCCTGGGATCCGGTAAAACCACTGCCATCCTTCACCTGCTGGCCAACAAGCCCAGTGACGAGACTTGGGGTGTGCTGGTGAATGAGTTTGGCGAAATCGGCATCGACGGCGCCATGATGTCGGGCAAAGGAGCCGTTGTCCGGGAAGTTCCCGGTGGCTGCATGTGCTGTGTTGCCGGACTGCCGATGCAGATCGGGTTGAACATGCTGATTGCCCGCAGCAAGCCAGACCGTATTCTGATTGAACCCACCGGACTGGGCCATCCTGAGCAAATCCTGCAAACGCTTTCAGGTGAGCACTATTCAGAAGTACTGGATCTGAAAGCCACTATCTGTCTGGTAGACCCCAGGAACCTGAAAGACCAGCGTTACCTGGATAACGAAAATTTTCAGGACCAGATGGCCCTGGCAGATGTCATCGTGGCCAATAAAACCGACTGTTGTGAGGATTCCGACAAGGCGCGTTTTGACGAATTCTGCCGCTCCATGAAAAACAAAGCGTTCAAGACAGCCTGGGTAGCTCATGGTGCATTGGAGCACCAATGGCTGGATCTGCCCAGAGGTCATCAGGTCGCTCTGCATCCTGATGCGCACCACTCTCACAGCGCCATGCCGGAAACGGTTCCCCTGCAACTGCCTGATGGCGAACTGTTTATCCGACGGGAGAACAAGGGGCAGGGCCATTTCAGCTGTGGCTGGCTGTACAGTTCAATGCTGGTGTTTTCTTTCGATGCACTGTTTCATCTGTTCAACAGCATACCCGCCAAACGTCTGAAAGCTGTGGTTCATACCAGCCTGGGACCCAGGGCATTTAATGCCCAGGATGGCGTTGTCAGCATCATGGAACTGGAAGAATGCGATAACAGTCGGGTTGAGGTGATTCACAACGAACCTCTGGCATGGAATGAGATTGAAGACTCACTGTGCCGGGCGGCAGGATTGGTCGCCGATTCCGAGTGAAGGTGGTTTCAGATACCACAACGGGATCTCAATCAGATCCCGTTTCCAGAGTGCGATGATTTTTAATGGATGACAAATTTGCCAGAATCAAGCACCACAACACTTCTTATATTTCTTACCACTGCCACAGGGACAAGGGTCGTTCCGACCAATTTTGGTGACAGAAACCGGATCGGGCGTTTCCATAATGGCATCCCAGCGGGTGCGTATTCCCGAACCAAGGGAAGCCAGTTCTCTAGCCACAGAAGGCACGGCAGAGAGCATCTTCTCGATGTTCGGCCCACCCGATTTTTTAGCTTTCTCCAGCAGCTGTTCAGGGTTAGACCAGACGCTCAGGAGAATGGTGCAGGCTGTCCAGGATTCTTCCAGCTCTTTCATAGCCTTGTGCTGGAAGACTTCCTCCCAGAAGTTCACCAGCATGGCATTGGCTTCACCAAAACCTTTGGACCACTGTTGCAGATTCGGGAACCGTTCATCTTCTGGCGTTTCTGACAGACAGTCTTCAGGAATAATATCCAGCCCCATTTCAACAGCACGCTCAATGGTGTCGTATAGATTGAACAATATACGATGAATGTCTTTTTCCTGCTGTTCATCCTTAAAAGCCGGTACTTCGCCAAAGATTTTTTTAAGCCAGCGATTGGGTGGAACTTGCTGAGGTGACCCCCAGATACCAAAGAGGAAACCTTCCACTTCCTGACAAGACATGCGACCATACTCAGACAGCATAGCCTCCAGCATGTCTTTCTGGGCATCGTCAAAACGCCAGTCAGGAATAAAGGAGCGAGTCTGTCTCAGACCCAGCTCAATCTCTATGTCTTCAATATCACCATGAATCTCGCGATCGACTTTACCACGCTCAAAGGCATCGCGAATGACTTTAACCGCTTCTTTACCGTGCAGATCAATCAGAGCACCGACCAGAGCCGTATTGAGATAGGTTCCATCATCTTCCCTGTCTTCCAGAAGCTTCTGAAGGCCCGCCACTGTCTTTTCACGATCCGCTTCATGGTAAGTTGCATTCCAGCGCAGAGACTCTATTGCAAGATCCCGGGCATCCTCATTGTCCTCGTTGTTCCTGGCAATACCCCAAAGCCGATCGGTGGCCACTTCGCCAAGACGACCGACCGCAGAAGGCAGATACTCTGCAATCACAAAGTGTTCATCATCCTTGTAGAACAGATCCAGCAGGGGCTCCACCGCTTCTTTTGCCTGAAGAATACCCAGAACCCTCCAGGCGTGAACGGGTGACCAGACAGTTTCGGCATCGTCATGATCAAACGAGGCCCAATCCTGAGCCAGCTTCAGAAGCTCCGGGATATGCGACTCATTAAATTCAAAACGGCTGTAATCCGTCCAATCCTGCCAGTCGCAGTAGCCCAGGCCGAGAAGTTCAGAAATGGGAGAGGTGTAGGGACTCATGAAGATATCCGAAGGTGATCTGTATACAAAGGCTCGCAATCATAGTAGATCAGTTCAACGAATCCAACACCCCCTGGCCCGGCGGGGCAGCCCGAACCAGAGACTCATGGACTCAGGCAAGGTCATCCTTTGCAGGATTAACTTAACGCCTGAGGATAGCAACCCAGCGGCCAAGATTGAGCAGGCTGCCCAGTGCTGCGGCAACATACGTCATGGCTGCCGCTTTTAAAACGTCTCTGGCAGCGGGCATATCTTTTTCTGAAAGGTAACCCTCCGCCAGAATGGGCAGGGCTTTTTTAAAGCTGGCATCCAGCTCTACAGGCAGGTTAATCAGCTGCACCCAGATAGCCGCAATCATGCCGGAAACACCGATCAGAATCGTTAGCAAAACGCTGTGAGGAACCCGGGTCAGAGCAAAAACCAACGGAGTAATCATGAGCGCCATGGCACTGAAGCGCTCTATAGTCATGGCAAGACTTATCCGTCTCTGGCGCAGCATAAATCCGGCATGTTTCTCCTGATGCTGAAGCGCGTGACCGGTTTCATGGGCCGCGACTGCGACTGCGGAAACTGAGCGTCCATCATAGTTTTCTGGAGAAAGCGAAATCAGAAATTCTTCCGGGTTGTAGAAATCTTCTCCCTGGTTGCCTTTGACGACCTTCACGCCCTCAAGACCAAAGCGCTCTACAAGATGTTCAGCCAACTCGCCACCGGTTCCCTGAAGATCCGGACGATCACCGCTGTGCAATCTGAGTGTTCGCTTTACCCAGATCTGAGGACCAAACACCAGAACAAGAATCAATAATCCCAGGATGACAAAGACCATTTCGTGCTCCCAATCCATTGACCCAATTTTTAACCCGGAAATTTTATAAAGTATCGAGCTTTTTGCTCTGCTACTCTCTCAATCTAAAGCGGCTTTATGCGCTTTCCGGTTTATTTTACCTTGACCTTTTGAGGCGAGCCATCAAAGCAGTTTCAGGATTAAAAAATGGCCTGTTCACGAACCACGTCGGCAATCATTTTCAAGACGACCAGGGCCAGAATCAGCCTTGGAGCCCAGTGCATATTTTTTACATCTTTTAAAAATTGCAGCATGTTTTTCAGCTCATCTTACCGCTTACTGTTTATGGAAAAGTCTTTCATCAGGGAGGATGCATTTACTTTTTCACTCATAGTTGTGAGGCTTTATATCATATCTGAGCCACCAGCCCATATAGGGACCATCGCTGGTATAAGCCAATGAAGGTATTTCTCTCTCCCTGCTATTTGCTCAAATCCTGTCTGAATCAGGGAACTTCGCATCCTGAGACGCTATATTTCTTAATAATTTTGCCTGGCCCCAGAATCTGCTTTTCATGGCTATACCCAATTCTGTCCCCGAGTACGATCACCATACCGTGTCCCGCCTGCTGCTGGATATTGCTGCCCTGCTGATGTCATCCGGCGCTCATACAGACCGGGTCGATCGCAATGTACGAAGAATCTCCCATGCTCTGGGTTATGACATTGAACTGTTCTTCTCCTTTGCCGGGATTACTTTGACTCTATCTGACCAGAAAAGCCCCCACCTTCAACACACGGCTTTTCGAGGAGTCGGCCATTACGCAGTCAACCTCAGTGTGGTATCCGCCATTAGTCGAATGAGCTGGAAGGTCTCCTTTGAAAACTGGCCTCTGACCGATATTGCCACAGAAATAGAACGTATCCGAAGCATTCCTCATTACCCAAAAATGGTATTACTGGCCATGGTAACTCTGATGGGTATGGCCTTTTGTCGACTGGCCGGTGGAGAAATTCAAGCCATGTTGCTGGCAGGTGCGGCAACCGCCATTGGCTTTGCCACCCATAATCAAATGGTGGCCAGGGGTTATAACCTTGCCCTGAGCATCGCCTCTGCTGCTTTTGTCGCCAGTACTCTCAGTGGACTGGGGCTGGTGTTTCACTGGGGACATTCGCCGGAAATAGCCGTGGCCACTTCCGTTCTTTTTTTGATTCCGGGCGTGCCCCTGATCAACGGTGTTATTGATCTTCTGCATGGTCATATCATTGTCGGACAAGCACGAGTCACCCATGGCATCGTTATCGCATTGGCTATTGCCATGGGTATCGTCATCAGCTCCGCACTGTTGGGGGTTCATCAACTATGAGCGGATTGCTGTTAGAAAAGTGTGTTTGGGCTGCTCTGGCTGCAATGGGCTTTGCCACACTGTTCACTTCGCCCCTTCGGGCATTCTGGGCTTCGGCTTTTCTGGCCGCCCTGGGATACGGACTGAGAGGCATAGCTCTGCATTTTGGTCTCGATATGCTGACATCCACACTGCTGGCGTCGTGCACCATCGGGCTGCTGTCTATTCAGTTAGCACATTGGGTGCACACGCCCACAACTGTGTTCATGGCACCTGCCGTTATTCCGATGGTGCCGGGTGTCTACGCCTACAGAAGTATGATGGGGCTCATAGAAATGAGTCAGACCGCCACGTTCTCAAGCGATCTTTTAATGCAGACCATCAGTGATGGGCTGAATACGATATTTATTCTTTTATCCCTGGCCGTCGGTGTCACGATTCCATACCTGCTCTTTAAGAATCGCAGCGTCAAAGACATCCGTTTGTTGAAATCCCGCCGACCCAGAGTTTAGTGCCCCCTTCATAGATGCGCAGCGGCTTAAGCTGTCATCCAGGGAGTCTCAGGCAGTTTGTCGAGATTCTGCTCATATCTCCTCAGATTAAACGATGCATTATTTTGAATGACATCGATAATTTCAACAGAGAGCGCGCAGGCGATGTAGTCCATGGCTTCCTGTCTCTCCATACCCGTCATAGTCAGCCTGAGTAGCGTCTCCTTGACTCTTGTGGGGTTATTCTCAGTCACCTGATTTTCAACGATTTCCAGCAAATGGGCCTCGGTGACCAGATCATCATCACTCATAACGGTTTTCCAAACGAACAAATTAGTTAATCTTAGCGTTTTAACCCATTGATTGGCAGCTTGGCGATGACTGAAGTGATTGAGATACGGGAAGACTATTATTTGATCAACTTTCAGTCGCTGCTGGATTTCGTTACTTATCAATATGAAGACCTTTTGGTGGATGATGAGAGCACTTTTATCAACCACTTCCGTAATGCCTCTGAACCTGCCCGGCGTCTCTACGTCCGTCTGATTTGCAGAAAGGGACCTTTGTTTCGTTCAGACACATTGAAATATCCGGAGATATTGGACATAACCCCGGCGGCCCGTGAACTTGAGAAACTGGGGTTAATGGCCATCAATACTGATACTGACGTCTCAGAAATGGTGAAGCTTGGCACCAAAGCGGAGCTTTTAAAGTGGTTCAGCTCAGTCAGTGACATTTCCTCAAAGCTGAAAAGACCTGATCTCGTTGAACGGATTGTGACCGAAGTCTCTCAGTCACCCACTCTGCCTTTTGATATCTATGAGCCTCTTTTCGCAGAACAAGTTAAGAATCTACAGTTCCTTTTTTTTGGCAATCTCCATCAGGATTTGACTGAATTTGTGCTGCAGGACCTGGGGCTCAATAAGTTTGAAAATTATTCTTTGGAAAAAAACAGTCGACTTTTCAAAACCCGATCAGAATTGAACGACGCTTTAAAACTATCACAATTAGGCATTCTCGCTTACGAGGCAGAGTTTGAAAAAGACTCTAAAGCCCTCTGCTATTTACAACATGAACTACCCGATCAACCTGCCAGCCCCATTCTAAAAAGACGGTTCAGTCGCCTGGTCAACCGAATCGCCAGAGCCTTGGAGCGAACAGAGCAGTTTGATGAAGCTCTGAGGCTGTTTGCACAATCAAACCTGCCTCCAGCCACCGAAAGAATGGCTCGCATCCGCCACAAACTTGGAGAGATAGAAGCCAGCAAAGCTATTTGCACAACTATTGTGAACAACCCTGCCAGCGATATGGAGCTGGAGTTTGCCAAACGATTTATCAGAAAATTAAAGGGCGACAGAGCCTCACGAAAACAACCCCGGTTTTCTGAAAAACACCTTTCCCTTTCGGACAACAGTGAAAGGGTTGAACTTCAGGTTCAAAAACACTTCCAGAATAAAGGCTGGGAAACGTTCTATGTAGAAAACACACTGATCTGTGGATTAGCGGGTCTGCTGTTCTGGGACATTCTGTTTGCCGATATTCCAGACGCCTTTTTCCACCCTTTCCAAAGTGCGCCTGCTGACTTATCGACCCCCGACTTTTATCGTAAACGACAAGCCTTGTTTGAAAACAGATTCAGACAACTGGAAGCGTCCAATGTGACCCGGGAGGCTCTGACAATTTACGAACAAAAGCAGGGCATCGCCAACCGGTTAGTCTATTGGCCTCGACTGTCAGAAAAGTTAATCACTCTCGCCTGCGATCTGATTCCCTGGACTCACCTGAAAGCGATGCTGGAAAAGCTGGTTTTCGACTTTGCCCATAATCGTACTGGCTTCCCTGACCTGATTCTGTTCAAGCCAGAATCTCAGGAATACCGATGGGTGGAAGTAAAAGGCCCTGGCGACCGGCTTCAGGAAAACCAGAAGCGCTGGCTTGCCTTTTTTGCTGAACGCGATATGCCGGCTGAAGTGATTTATGTGGATTGGCTTAAAAGGGTCAGGGAACACCCAAAGCATGTGAATCAGGGTTAATGCTTTAGATGCTTTTTCAGACTAAATTTCATACAAAAGTTTCCTCTTGCCCATCCGACTCTGGATTATTCCTTCGATAAGGCGGTGGAGGGTCTGCAGGTGCAGTTAGCGTGTCTATTTCTCGATAGGGTGGCGGTTGCATTGAAATAATGGGCGAATAATTACAGCTACCGGAATTTTCATCAGCCCCTGGTAAATCCTCAGGCACGGGGGCACTTACGGGCTGGTTCGTAACTGGCAAATGCCTCTGACAGGCAACACTTGCCTCAGTTATACGACGGCAACGGATACTGCAGCCATCGTTCTGATATGCATTGTAAGCGGTGTAAGCCAGGCAACCAACACAAGAACCAGTAGGAAAACCGGCAATCAATCCTGTGTAAGTATTAGTTGTTGCGAGAGCAATCAAATTCCCTGAAAATCCACCAAGCGCAGCTCCTAAGCCTGTAAAAACTCCACCACAAATCGCGTGTTTTCTGGCACTTTGCGACGTTGGGTCTGGGCAAATGCATTCTACTACGGTTGCACTTCCTGCTGCCTGCATAACCTACCTCCTTTAATATTTTGTTTCGTGATTATTTAATTGGACTTAAGTACAATAAAAAAGTTCCTCAGTTTTTTGTTAGAAAAAAATGAATATTTCTCTCTGTCATAACCACGGAGCAGCAGGCACTACAAGGTCAGCCGGATAATCTTGTCTGTAGTCTTTGATATGTGAAGTGGCGGAGTTGACTGAGCCCTGAAAGGATCGCTATTCGGTGTAACCATGGCCAATCAATGAAATGGCGCTCTCGTAGGGAATCGAACCCCAATCTCAGCCTCCGGAGGGCCGCGTGTTATCCGTTACACCACGAGAGCATTAACTAACGCAGCTTCGACAGGGCTGAATGCGGTTAGAGTTCTTATCCAGCTGAGCTGCGGCTGCTTGAAACCACTTTACTACAGTGCTTTCAGCGGAGGCCAATATTACTGATCAGCTTCCTGTCTGTCTATGGCTTTTTGCCGCAAACAGGGTTTTAGTCACTGGTATCTAAAGCTGAACAGCTTTTGGCTGATTCGACAACTGTCAACAAATAACCTTTCCCGTGGCAAGAGTCTGCAAAGAAAGCATGGCGCTTTCATATGGCCAATTGACACCTTTCCCCACCTGAAGAGGGTGTCTTACGCGAATTGAGGATAATATGAAATCTGATCTGGACGAACATGACACTGGCCTCTATACATAATGCATAAATCTGAAAGCATCACTTAATAACAAAGTCAGGGACTTCGAAGTTGATGCATTCCTTTGGAGTTTTTTGTAATGCTTGTTCTCTTGATTAAAATTAAAATGGTGTAGCCGTTTATGCGCTTGTTTCTTTCTTTAGTTTTCAACTTAAGTTTAACAATCAGCATAGGCTACGCGGACGTGTGTCCAATTTGTCTACATGAAATTGACAGTGGTCAGCAAAGTACCAGCCTTTGCTGCGGACATGATTTTCATGAGGATTGCATAGAGACATTACGATCACATCATCATGATCTATTATGCCCGGTTTGTAGGCAACGATCCCGAGTACATCGTGGTGCAAGTTCAGCAGATCATAGAATTTGTTTTGAGCAAGAACCTATGTCACAGGCACTTACCAGACCAGAGTCTCAGGCATCAATGATTGCTGTACTACAAAAAGGGCCGGCAAGTCCAAAATTACTGGTTTATGCTGCTCCATTCGTAGAATCACAAAAAGATTTCCCAGCAAGAGACGATACTGGCAGAGAATTATACGAAACATTATCTACTTTGTTTTTTCAGCGTTTATCAGAGTTAAGCGAAGCCGATAAATCGAAATATGAAAAAGGTCTTGAAGAGCTCGTGAATTTTCTAAACGAGCCAGAGACAGAGACGCAATGACAGCTGGTTTTATTGAGTGCATGTTCTGTAAGTGTTATAGCAATAGTAACTTATCTTTAACTTTATAATGGCCGACTCCGTCGTTTCATGCTGCTCAAAGTCAACCAGCATTTGAACGTTTTATTCTGTTGTAAAACCAGGAGCCATTCGGTTGCATACTCCCGAACCTCTTCCAGAGACTCAAAGAGGTGTTCGTTTACCCAGCTGTATCGAACGACTCTAAGTACCAATGTTTATATTTATATAAAATATACAATAAAATCAATTAGTTAAACAATTAGCTGATATAACAAACGTTTTGTTCTATAATCCGCGTTGCTTAAAAAGAATTCGGTTACTGGCGGTGCCCTGAGCACACAATCAATAAAATCATCGCAATGGTTTATTCAGGTCCACAAGATGTAACCATAAACAGCATAAGCGTTGAGATGTCTGCCGTAGCCGCTGGCTAATTACATGGTGCCGCAGACCTTTGTCGATATAGGGGATAAGTGAGTGTCTCGGGTAACTCAAGTACGTACGTTAATGGCCTTGGTCGGTGGCCTGTTTTCTATTCTGGCGTTCGCCAAGCCTGCTGAACTGGATGAAATTTCCCGTAAAGAAGTAGCCGAGCGAATTGCACCTGTTGGCTCAGTGTGTCAACAAGGTGAAGAGTGCGCTGCCAATGTGGGCGCTTCTGCCAGCACCAGCAGTGGTCCTCGTTCCGGTGAGCAGATCTTCAATCAGTTCTGTACAGCCTGTCATACTTCCGGTCTGCTTGGCGCTCCGAAAAAAGGTGACAAGGCTACCTGGGAAACCAAACTGTCTGCAGCGGGTGATTTCAATAAACTACTGGCTAGCGCCATCAAGGGTGTCGGCAGCATGCCTCCAAAGGGAACCTGCATGGATTGCTCCGACGAAGAGATCAGCCACGCTATCGAATATATGAGTGGCCTCAAGCCCTGACAGGCTTTCAGTCCACAGGCCTTCAGGCCAGTGGACTGACGAAACCCTCCGGCTTCACTGCCAGAATTGAACAGTAGATATTGTTCAGAATATTCTCAGCCGTATTCCCCATCAGCATTCCCCGGGCATGACGGCTCAGAGTTCCCATTACGATCAGATCCACATTAATTTCATTGGCTAAATTCTGTATTTCTCTGGCAGCGCTGCCTTTCAAGAGATGTACTTTTACCTTGTCAGAGTCAGGATCAATGCCCGCGTCCAGCAGTGTTTTATCCAGTCTCTGCTGGTAGCGCTGATGGGTACTCTCCTGAAGATCATAGACCTCTTCGTCACCCAACATCCTTAATGCAGGTTGGTTCAATGGTAGATTCCAGACCGACACTATATGCAGCTCCGCATCTTCCTGACTGCTGAGGTAATGGCCATGGAGGAGCAGACTTCTATTGAGGGCCAATGCATCACTGTCCGGATCACCAACATCGACCGCTACCAGAATTCTACCAGTGAAATCAGGTAACTGATCCCTGCAGGCCATCATCAATACGGGAACCGGACATTTTCTCAGCAATGCGAGATCATTACCCGTTAACTGATTACGAACCAGTGCCCCGCTAGGATCCGCGAGTTTGATGACCAAATCCACACCGAACTCTTCAATCAAACCCGCGATGAGCTGTCTGGGCTTGCCAGCGACAATATGAACTTCAGCATCAATGCCTTCTTCCCATGCCAGCTGCCTGAGCTTTTCGGCATCCAGCTCCAGCTGTTTTTTCATAACGGCCTCAAGCTTGCCTTCCAGAGGGATAAACTGAAGCTTGCGCATGACTTCCAGGCTTTGATCAAAAAAGGCCATGATCAGTCTGGCGTTATTGTCAGCTACCAGCCTGAAGGCCTGTCTTAACTCGAGTTCGCTGGTATGGCTTCCGGTGATGGCAACCATAACGGTCTTGAAGGCATGCATTGTCAACCCCTCATAAGATCATCTCACCAATAACCGGAATAATAGACAGCACCAGTAAAAGCGCCATAGCGATGTTAAACGCCCTTTGATAAGACGACTGTTGCAACATCTTATTCAGACGAACACCGAAGAATAACCATACACCTACACAGGGAACCGCAGCGACCAGAAAGGCCAGCGCAATGACAAGCACTTGCAGAAACACATCTCCGGACACCGTTGTATAAGCAGCCACGGCACCTGTCGCCATAATCCATGCTTTCGGGTTTACCCATTGAAACAGGGCTGACTGCATAAAAGTCAGTGGTCTGGATCTGCCGCCATTGAGATCGACAGGTGAAGACTTTGCAATGAGCCAGGCAAGGTACAGAAGATAAGCGACACCCAGAACCTTGATGATATCGTGCAGAACCGGAAAAAGATCAAACACCGCCCCCAGCCCCAACCCCACAAACAGCACCATCAAAGGAAAGCCCAGACAGATGCCTAAAAAGTGAGGGATGCTCTGCCGGGTACCATAATTCATACCTGAGGTCATGATCATGACATTATTGGGTCCCGGGGTAATCGTACTGGAAAAAGCAAAAGCCAGCAGGGGCCACAAAACAACACTTAACTCACCACTCATCATAAGCCTCCTGTTACGGTTATCAGGCCTTTCAGGTAGAGTAAAGCGCGACCACGCAGCAAAACCCTGTCCTCACACCATTCACACTCCAGTTGCCCTGTTCTCGGGGAAATTTGTTCAGCTTTGAGTGTTCTTTTGCCCAATAGTTCAGACCAGTAAGGAGTTAGCATAGTATGAGCTGATCCAGTGACCGGATCTTCTTTTATGGCGACCTCAGGTCCGCCAAACCAGCGGAAGACGAAATCCACACCCACTCTTTCCGAACGAGCAGAAATAACCACACCGCGCACCCTGCTGTTCTTCAGGCCGGTGAAGTCCAGGTTCAGACTGGCTACTGTTTCTTCATTGGGAGCAACAATTAACAGATCATCTTTATTGAATCCGGAATCCAACGCTTCAAAGGGAAGCTGTTTTGCAACTTCTTCTGGAATGGGCTCATGAGCAAAGGAAGCCGCCGGAAAATCCAGTTCAATCAGGTCTTCTTTGAATCTGACGTTTAAAAGGCCGGATAAACTATCAAAAGATAACTCTTCTGATTGATCTCCCAGCTCATGTCGGATCACATAACTGGCTGCCAGTGTCGCATGCCCACACAGACTGACCTCTGCACCCGGTGTGAACCAGCGAATGTAATAACGTCCATCCGCGCCAGCAATAAAGGCTGTTTCTGAAAGGTTATTTTCCAGAGCTATGCTTTGCATCAGTTCATCAGACAGCATCTCTTCGACCGGGCAGATAGCAGCTGGATTACCTCGGAACAGTTCACTGGTAAAAGCATCGACCTGATAGATGGGAAGCACTTTCATTGTTCATTCCTTTCTTATGTTGCCTGGTGAAAAGCGATTTACACTCTCTTGTTTTGCTTGCCTTTGCTTTCAACGTTGGCGACCCTGACCAACCCTTTTTAAACGATTATTGTCGTATGCTTGCTTCTGCATAGCTGAAAGTTCCAATGATTCACGCATAAATTGTCACCATACAATTTTATTTTTATTTTACTTTTCCATTTGATTGCAGTGTAGAGGGTGCTTAGAATCGATCAACTCTTTTATTGTCACCATGACAATCATGCAAAAAAACTAAATCTATGATCGACTGGCAACCAAATCTGGATCGATTTTCCGGACCCAAATACAAAGCTTTGGCTGACGCCATAGAAGAGGCCATAACAGGGGGAGAGCTGAATAGTGGCGATCGACTGCCCACACATCGCTCTCTGTCTGACCAACTGGGCGTCACCGTCGGGACAATTACACGTGGCTACGCTGAAGCTGAACGACGACGGCTTGTTACCGCAAGAGTGGGAAGCGGTACTTTTGTTCTTGGTAAGGTCTGGAATAAAAGAGACTTCTCAATTCCGCAGCCCCGGCCATCCGACCTGATCGACCTCAGCCTCAGTTTGCCTGTCCCGGCCAGCCGAGAGCAGATTCTGGCCAATAGCCTGAGTTCAGTGGCCGAAAAATGGCAACAACTTTCATCTTTACTGGACTACCACCCGGAAACGGGCATCTCCCGGCATCGTGAAACCATGGTGCGCTGGATGCGCTATCACGGTATGGAAGCGGAATCAGACAACATTCTGATAACATCCGGTGGACAGAACGCCAATATGCTCACTCTCCAGGGACTGCTGAGGCCCGGAGATGTTATCGCATCAGAACATTTGACCTACCGCGGATTTATTAATGCTGCCAGACAGTGGCAGCTTCGCCATATCGGGTTGGCCATGGACCAGCATGGTCTGACGCCTCAGTCGCTGGACCAATGTTGCCATCAATTCAAACCGCGCCTTCTTTATCTGATGCCAAACCTTCAGAACCCAACGGCCACTTTGATGCCACTGGCCAGACGTCAGGAAATTCTGGACGTTGCTGCTGTGCATAATCTTGTGATTCTGGAAGACGATGTGCAGTTTATTCCGCCTGAAGAGCGGTTACCATCTCTCTACAGTCTTGCCCCGGAACGGGTGGTTTATACTACGAGCTTTTCCAAATCTCTGGCAGGAGGGCTGAGAGTCGGTTTTATTTGCAGCCCGGAAGACCTTAACCAGAAAATCAGGATCGCCATGCAAAACAACTGCTGGAGCACTCCCCCGCTGATGTCAGAAGTAGTAACAGAATGGATTGACTCCGGAGAAGCCCGGCAACTGACAGTCTGGCAGCGGGAAGAAATTCTGTACCGGCAGCACATTTTGGAAGAAACTATCGGGCATCTGGATATCCAGTCACAGCCTTACAGTTTTTATGCCTGGCTCAAGCTGCCGGAACCCTGGCGGGCAGAAACATTTGTCCAACAGCTGGAAAGTAAAAATGTTAAAGTGCTGCACTCTGAAGTGTTTGCGGTTGGCAGCTCGGCTGCACCTCAGGCCGTCAGAA
Source organism: Endozoicomonas sp. ONNA1 (assembly GCF_024606325.1). NCBI lineage: Bacteria > Pseudomonadati > Pseudomonadota > Gammaproteobacteria > Oceanospirillales > Endozoicomonadaceae > Endozoicomonas > Endozoicomonas sp. ONNA1. The sequence goes on along the minus strand of NZ_JAHHPN010000720.1, from coordinate 5,392 downwards.
TCTGCATCAGCAGTCCATCATCAAGAGATCAACTCAGAAGAGGTCTGGAAACTATCAGCGCAATGCTGGCCTCTGAACCCAACCCTGTTTTAAGACCCATTGTCTTTTAAATAGCCTATTGAATGGTTTTTTAGATGAAACAATTGAACACTTCCTGGTTTAACGGTGTCCTGGCTTTAGCAGGCTGGCTGATCTGCATGACGACCCAGTCAAGCTGGGCTGTCGCCGCGACGGTAGTCATTCTAATGATCCATTTCTCCACCTCCGGTTACTGGAAAAAAGAGCGGGAGATTCTGGTTATCACCCTGATTCTGGGTAGCGCCCTGGATAGTGTGATGAGCAATATAAGTGTTCTTCAGTTTTCCGGTGAGAGTCGAATTCTTCCTTCATGGCTGGCTTGTATCTGGCTAATGCCAGGGTTGACCATTCGTCATAGTCTCAATTGGCTTGGTAAAAACAGACTGACTGGTAACTTGTTTGTTATTATTTTGACCGCAGTACATTACTTCCTGTTGTTACAGTTCACCTATGTTACCTCCCATCTGCCAACATGGCAGGCAGTGGCTATTCTTTCAATATTCGCAACACTAGTTATTAATATTATTCTGACATTTTCTGATATCTGGCTAGAAAAATATGAACGACAGACTACCGAATGATCGCTCATTGCTGAGGCAGAAAAATCACCGCCACTGGATTTCTTCGACAAAAACAGCTCCGAAAGGAGCCCAGTATAAAATACACTTACATAAAAGCATCACTTTCCTTACATAAAATATTGCAAGATAACGTCATTTCTGTGTAGCCTGACAGCATTTCCAGGCGATGAGTGCTACTAGTGCGCGCACAATAATAAAGGAACGTATTTTATGACCGTCTCAGCATCCCCTGTTAACGCCAGTGACTTCCTGAATCAAAAGGCAACTGATATCAGGTGCTGGTATGAGTCCGGCACTCAACCCATAGAGGGCCTGAATGTTCGTAAAATGCCGGCTCGTGCAGAGCCTCTTGAATATATACCCAGCCAGGGTAAAGCCAAAAACAAGGCTCGTTTCAAACTGATCGTCAGTAAGAGCTTTAAGCTCTGGTCGATAGACCTTGAAATGAGCTTTTTCTGCCAGCCCTGGTTAAGCAATGACGGTATAGCCAACCCACCTGGTTTGCTTTTCTCAGTCATTGATGACGAAAATACAGCCCACCCGATTGAATACCTGCCGATGGTGTTCGACTGTGATGAAGAGGGTATGAACGCACAACAGTGGTTCAGCTTCTGGATTCAAAAGATTCTGAAAAGACCTTCCATCAAAATTGTCTTTGCCTATAAACAACTGATTTCCTCTGAGCTTGACGACTGAAGGATTGTTTCATTAACGTGACACATGCAGTATTACTAATGAGAACCGGAGCCTGATTTGAGTTATTCGTAACCAAAGGCTCCTTTCTTTTTATTTCCGGCTATGTATACAATATTTGCTAGTACTTAATAGAAACAGACAGGGCTTTCTTAGTCTGGAAAACGCGGGGTTAGTACTTTAGTTTTTCCTGCCATCTAACACTTTTGAAGGAACAATATGCATCGTCTACTCCTGTTTTTCTTCACTGCTTCACTGTCGTTCTTCTCATACGCAGAATTCGGTCAATATACTCATCGCTGGGTTGCTGTATTTGACACTGGCCTTGTTAACAGCTGCGACGCACAACGTCTTATTGACAAGTTGAATGGCCTCTCTTCAGAGACAACGCTGTCACTGTTGCGCCCCTTCGGTTCCTGCGGAATTATTTTTCTGTCCGATGCACTGTTGGATCCTGAAACCCTTATTAAGCAAGACTCATCCATTCGATATATTGAACCCGATGGAATTAACAAAATCCTGCCGGTAATGCCAACCACCCATTAACAAAAACATATAAAATCTACTGCATTAACTAAAAGGGACTTTGACCTCCCTCCCCTAAAAAGAAAGTAGCAATGTCAATATAATCGGATAAAAGATCATACTCTTATTAGTCAAAACGATGGTTGAGACATCACTTTCCTAAAAAACTTTCTGCACCGCACAGACAACCCAGTGCATTTAAAAATGTCAACAATGGCAGCAACATCAACCTGGTGACCCGTTGCCTGACATTAAACTCCCCGAACCCCCATTATTCCCTAATTACTTCTACTTCTGTTAGTGCTAAAGTGCGCAATTTTTTCGCTTATCTTTCTTGAGCACCCCAATGAGTTCTATAGACATCAACAACATCAAGCTGACTGAATACAGCAGTGGCGCAGGTTGCGGCTGCAAGATATCGCCTCAGATTCTTGACGGCATTCTGAAAACCAACCTTCAGTTGCCCGACTTCCCGGGGCTGATTGTCGGCAATTCCAGTAAGGATGATGCTGCTGTTTTTGATATGGGAAATGGTGAAGGAGTGATCAGCACCACCGACTTTTTCATGCCTATTGTTGATGATCCCTTCGATTTTGGCCGAATTGCTGCCACCAATGCGATCAGTGATATCTATGCCATGGGAGGTACGCCGATGATGGCTATTGCCATACTGGGCTGGCCAGTGAAAATTCTGCCCCCTGAAATTGCCGCAAAAGTTGTAGATGGGGGTCGCCAAGCCTGCGCAGATGCCCGCATTCCTCTGGCAGGTGGACACAGCATTGATGCTCCCGAACCCATTTTCGGACTGGCGGTCACCGGCAAGGTACCGCTGGAGCAGCTCAAGCGCAATGACCAGGCCCGGGCAGGTAGCAGGCTTTACCTCACCAAACCTCTTGGTGTGGGCATTCTGACTACAGCTCAGAAGAAAAAGCTGCTCAAGGATGAACACCGCCACCTGGCTCGTGACGCCATGTGTACTCTTAACAAGATTGGCGCAGAACTGGCGCAATTACCGGGTATCAGTGCCATAACTGATGTCACAGGATTTGGCCTGCTGGGTCACCTGATTGAAGTCTGTGAAGGCAGCAAAGTAGCGGCCACTATCAAAATGAACAGTCTGCCACTGCTCCCACACGTCAGTGAATACCAACTTCAAGACTGCATTCCGGGGGGCACTTTACGCAATTTTGACAGTTATGGACATAAGGCCGGGGCGGTCACAAAAGAGCAAAAACAGCTCCTGTGCGACCCACAGACCAGTGGTGGCTTACTGGTAGCTGTTGATAGAGAGAGTGAAAAAGCGTTTCTGACCCTTACCCGCCAGTATGGCCTTTCACTAGAGCCTATTGGTGAGCTGGAAAAGTATGCACAAGGCCCTTTGGTGAGGATTCAGATTTAAGCGGCCCAAAAAAAGCCCGACGGAAGTGTCGGGCTTTAAAATTGGGTTAGATTGTACGGTTACCGTATTCGCTCGAAGGCTTTTTGGGCGGATCAGCGGTAACGTTTGATGGGACTTCTTCTATCTCACCACCGGATTCAAGAAAGGCCTCTACCTGAGCGTTGAGACTCTCTCTGAGTTTTTTCCGGGACTCTACTGTGCGCTGATCAGCGGGTTCGTCTCGACTCCCCAGAAAACTGATATCAACCCCGTCAAAACCAGCAGCAGCTTTTTTCGGCGTTTTCCGTGCCATAGCTATTTCCTCTTGGATACTGGTCAATGGAGCAATCTGTGCTCCAACCCATATTTTTAGACTTTAGTTCCGATTTTTTTAAGTTATAGTCCAGCGTTGTTAAAACGCCAGTCGGTCTGAGTCCTCCGTCAATATACTGCTATTAAAAAAATCAATGAATTTATAATTACCTATATAGATTACCTTGTAAAGTCACAATCAATAGACGTTTTCCACCGCGCTCTTTGTGCTCTCCCAACCAGAGCCCCTGCCGGGTTCCCAGATTGAATCGGCCCTCAGTGATGGGCACCATGACACCAGCGCCCCACAGGCTCGACTTTATATGGGCCGGCATATCATCAGCCCCGCCAAGAACATGGCGATAGTAGTCGGCATCATCCGGAATAGCTTGAAGGGAAAACATTTCCATATCGTGACGAACATCCGGATCTGTATTCTCATTCAGAGTGAGGGATGCGGACGTATGCTGAATAAAGATATGAGCCAAACCCATCTGATACTTCGAAAGCTCGGGAAGCTTTGACTCTAACTCATCAGTTATAAGATGAAAGCCCCTGTCTTTTTCCGATAGTAGAATCAATTTCTGATACCAGGCCATATAAAGTCTTCTCCTGTCTTGCCGAACTGCATTGAGCCATTGAAGCCTTTTACTCAGCTTAACGGGCCTGCTTAATGATTCAGAGATATTGGCTCAATCTTTTACTGTTTCTCTCTTTTCTGGCCACATCGTCCTACGCCAACGATTTGAATAAGTTTGGTTGTGATTTTCTCGACATGCAGACTTTTTACATGGAGGAGCTGGGCGTCAGTGATGTCATTATTATTCATCTGACTCAAAAAATGGATACGCCTGAGATAAAGGGTTTTACCCAACAACTCGGGCCGAAAAAGTACCTTATAGCCCTGGCAGAAGGTCTGGAACCCAGCGAAATAAGAGTCACCATGGCTCACGAACTGGTCCATGTCCGGCAGCTGGAAGAAGGCTCTATCGAAAACAAGGAGTTCGAAAAACATTATCTGGACAGAAGCTTCGAAGATGAAGCCTTTCGGCTAAGCCTGCCAATGGCTGCCCGATTCTACACCAGCCATTCATGTAATGATCAAGAGTCTGGCAATAGCCTTTAACCTGAAAGCTATGAAGACGTCCCATCTCGCTCCAGGAACCTGCGAAGCTCCGGAAGTTAGCTTCATTCAGAAATCCACTGCCCCATTTCCAGAAGCCTTATAAGTGATAAATGAAGCCACTCACGAAGACTGCTACCAACAGGCTATGCCAATTTTTTATGTCGTAGCAGAAATGATCATAACTCTTGATACCCATCCGCGGCATCACCTAATGGAACGGGTAGTTTCCTCTTGAACTTCTTAACGGCTACGATAGCTGAAACCACGGCAACCAAGACCACAACACCCGCGGTAATAAGCCCAATACACCAGTCTGGAAATTTTGGACTCAATACAGGCGGCAGTTTGTCAAGACCCAGAGAAATCACTTGCATCCGCACATGCCGGACACCCTTCTCAACATCAGCGTCTGCAACTGCCAGATAGGCTTTATTGCCCACAAAGACCGGGCGCATTGACCTACGTGCCGGAGCCTTGAATGCGGTGTCAACACGATGGACATTGACCTGGTTTTCATAAGTAACGACAGACAATTGCCCATTACTGTTGTAAATAATGGTGTGCAAAGAATTTTTCGCAGTCACCAGTCTAAGAGTTAAAAACCTATCCGATGTGCCTGAAGAAAAACAAACTGTATCGTCAAGAATAAAAGCGCCATCCATCTGTCCATTGTCAGTGGCGAACCGGCGAATAGAAAGC